>CAMNPM010000034.1 GCA_946548065.1 uncultured Prevotella sp.
ACGATACGATAGAAAGCATAGCTCTTGCGTCCGCCGCGCTGCAGTCTGATTTTTGTTGCCATTGTTTGAAAATGTTTAAAATGTAATTAATAATTTGAATTTCATGCTCTTATCTCGTAAAAGCGGCTGCAAAATTACTACTTTTTCCCCGTTCCACCAAATTATTTCTAAAGAAATAGCAACTTTATGATATTTTTTCACTACTTTTGCATCCCATGAGAGCACTATCGATACTGATACCCACCTATAATGATGTCTGTCTGACACTGGTTACCGACCTCCACCGCCAGGCCGAGCAGGTGGGCTGTGACTTTGAAATCATCGTGGCCGACGATGGTTCCACCGATACTGCTGTCATCCAGGCCAATCGCCCCATCAACCGTTTGTCCCACTGCCGATATATAGAACGCCGGGAGAACGTCGGGCGCGCTGCCATTCGCAATTTCCTGGTGCATGAGGCTCAATATGACTGGCTACTGTTCATCGACGGCGACATGATGGTGAGGCACGATGATTTTCTGCAACGGTATATCTCCTCGCCTACCGACGGCATCATATACGGTGGAGTAACCGTCAGTCAGTGGCAGTCAGACAACCTGAGGTCACTGTACGAACATCATGCTGCCCCCCAGCACACCGTAACCCAGCGCCAGCGAGAACCCTATCTTGATTTCCATACAGCCAACTTCATGGCCAGCCGTCAGCTGATGCTCCAGCATCCCTTCGACATCCGTTTCCGACACTATGGCTACGAGGATGTCTTCTTCGGCAAGCAGATGCAGCAGTTGCACATTTCCATCATCCATATCGACAGCCCTCTTAGCTTTGAACGCTTTGAGACCAACGAGCAGTTCCTCAAGAAAACTGAGGAAGGGCTGCGTACACTTTATCTATTCCGCGAAGAGCTGAAAGGCTATTCCCGACTGCTTGAGCTCTTCCACGCTCCCTTTTCACCGATTATTCTCGTCCCGCTCCTGGCCGTCTGGCACCGACTGTTTTCCAGCTTAGAGCACAGCAACCTTACAGGCTCGCACCCCAGCCTGCTACTTTTCAGTTTGTATAAGTTAGGATATTTTGCCCGACTGCATTACAGCTCCACCACCTGACCGTCGTAGGCCAGCTGGATGTCTGCAGGCAACGTCGCATTCACCTCTTCGTGTCGCCCGATGTCGTGACTGCTGTGTATTAGCCACGTCTGCCGGGCTCCTACACGTCGGGCAAAGCCTATGGCCTCCTCCACCGTCTGGTGACTATGGTGAGGAGTATGGCGCAGCGCATTGACCACCAAGACATCCGTACCCTGAATATAAGGCAGTTCGCTGTCGATGTCGATAGACTTCATGTCCGTGATATAGACCAAGTCGGCCGACTGTGCCTGAATGCGATATCCCAGAATCGGCAGGGCGTGATGCATCACCTGAATGGGGGTGATATAACAGTCGCCAATGTCCATCGGTTCATGAGGATGTATCTCGTGCAGCCGGATAGCCGGCACCCCGGGATAGCGGTGTTCAGCGAAGCAGTATGGCAACATCTGGAGCATTCCCTGCCGGGCCAGCGGGTCGGCATAAACATTGATTTCGCCAAACTGGCAATAGGGTCTTATATCGTCCATTCCTCCCACATGGTCGTAATGGGCATGCGTAATCAATATACCGTCAATTCTACGGAAAGGGTGTGGCATAATCTGCTGTCTGAAGTCGGGACCGCAGTCGATGAGCAACCGCGTCTCCGGTGTCTCGATGAGTGCCGAGCAGCGCAGTCGCTTGTCATGCGGGTCGTCACTCGAACACGTATGACAAGTACAACCGATAGTCGGTACTCCACAAGATGTTCCTGTTCCTAAGAATGTGAGCTTCATCATATGATATTCACTTCTGGATGGATGTCGATGCCGAACTTGCTGTTCACGTCATGCTGGATAGTGGTGCAGAGCCTCACGATGTCTTCGCCTCGCGCCCCGCCAAGATTGACGAGCACGAGAGCCTGACGGTCATGCACACCAGCAGGCCCCAGCGAACGACCTTTCCAGCCACACTGGTCTATCAGCCATCCGGCGGGAATCTTCTCATGTTCTTCATCGATGGTGTAGTGTGGCATCTGGGGATACTGCTCCAGCAAAGCTTCATACTTGCTGCGGTCTACCACCGGATTCATAAAGAAACTGCCAGCATTACCCATCACCTTCGGGTCGGGCAGCTTGGCCATTCGAATGTCGATAATCAGTTGCCGCAGTTGCTGAGCTGTCGGATGGCTGATGCCCCTGTGCTCCAGCTCGGCCTGAATGTTGCCGTAGTCCAGTCGCGGACGGAACGTGTGCGACAGCTTATAGCTGACGTGCGTCACCAGGTAACGATTCTTCCAGTCATGTTTGAAGCGGCTGTCGCGATAGCCATACCGGCATTCGGCATTGCTGAAGCGGCACACTTTGCCGCTGGCAATCTCCACCGCCTCCACCTCGGCAATCAAGTCTTTTACCTCAACACCGTAGGCACCAATGTTCTGAACCGCAGAAGCCCCTACATCACCGGGAATGAGCGACAGGTTCTCTGCACCATATAAATGTTCTTGCAAACTATAGGCCACTACATCGTCCCACACTTCTCCTGCACCACATTGCAGCAGCGAGCTGTCTGCCGACTGCTCCACACGGGTTATTCCGCGAAGAACACTGTGTACCACGATGCCCTCGAAGTCGCGGGTCAGCAATAAGTTGCTGCCCCCACCGATGATGATATAAGGCATTGATGATTCGTTCAACAGCTGTGCCACCAGCTTGGCTTCTTCTATCGAGCCATACTCCACGAAACGGGAGCATCGGGCATCGATGCCGAAAGTGTTATGAGCCAAAAGACTGTAATGCTGTATATCTTTCATTCTCGCTGTTTGCCTTTTTCTTCCTTTTTATGTTGTGAGCTTGGTCAACTTCCATTCGCCGCCTTTCCGGAGGAACGTCATCTCCAATTCCATTCCGTTGGCTATCCCCCTCAGTACGAATATCTTGCGGTTTCCCTCGCGCACGGGCTGGCCATAGATGATGTTGTATATCATCTTCTTAGGCAGTTCGGGTGCAAAGGCCTCCCACGTGTCGGGCGATATGATGCCTTCCATCCGGGCAAAGTCGTCGTCAGGATCAGGGCCTTCGAAATAGATTTCCTCGCTCAGGCTCTGCTGCTGGAATGCTGAGTCGGTAACAAAATGATGGAAGAACTCCAGAAACGTAGCGTTCGATGAGCTACTGATAGGTATCGTCTCAATGGACGTAAGCATCCACACCCCTCTCATGCGGTCGAAGACGTGCTGCACGATAGCCCCCGTATTGAAGTAAATCATCTGCACTACGGCGTGGTTCACGCTCGTATCCTTGACCACCTCCATCTGCTTCTCGCTGTCAAAGAGCAAGGTATAATACTGTTGGCGCATGAAGTAACGTTCTAACTTCCACTGGCTCTTTTCTATGGTCTCCTGCTTCTCGCCATTTACCTTTTTCAGGGGAAACAGGATGCGCTCCATCTGGAGCTTGCGGTTGGCTGCAAAGTTGTAGATAAAGTCGTCGAACAACTCGTCGGCAGCCTTGGGCATGGGCAGATTGTCAAGCACTTCATCGCTCAATGCCGACTGGGTGGAGTCGGCCACAACGGTAGTATCAGCGGGGACATTTTCCTCGTTCGAGCTGGTCTTCTGGCCACCACAGGCGACCAACAGCAGCATGCAAGAAATGGCTACCAAATACCGGTTCATCGAATCACTTCTCTCAAATTTCGGCAAAGGTACGAATAAACAAGAACAAAACCAAAAGAAATCTGATTTTTCTTTTGGTTTTGTCTGTTTCGTTTCTTTTTCTTAGAAGTTATACGTCAATGTGCAGAGCAACTGGTGTCGGTTATCCTTCACATTGACAGCGCGGCACGAGTTGGTAAGGGTTTGCACCGCACCCACGTCATGACCTTGTTCGTCCTGTGGCTGATAGCTTGCCGACACACCGTTCATGTAGGGATAGAAGTCACCGCTGCGGGCCGAGAACTGATAAGCCAGGTCCAGTCGGAACTTCTCGATGGTGAATCCCACGCCGGCTGTAATGCGATGGGTATCGCCCCAGTTGGTATAGTCGGTAGTCGATGCCATATAGGTAGCCGGCGAGTTGAGGGTTTGGTCACGCACACCAGAGGTTTTGTACATGGGCGACACATAGTTATATCCCAGTCTTACCGACACGTTATCATCTATCTTATACTCTGCGCCCAGCTTCAGGGTCGACACGCCGCGCAGCGTACGCTCCGTCAGGTCTTTCATCACAACGTCCCTGTCGCTGTTCTCGTAGTAGTAGCCGTCATAGTCGTAACCCTTTCCGGTAATGCGGCGCATGTCGATGGAACCATAGTCGGCATATTCGTAGCCCGCACCCAGGGCCAGATAGTTGCCCACCGTATGTCCCAGCGAGAGTCCGAACTTCCAGGGGGTGTTCATGCGGAAGTCGGCATCCGAATGAACCTCTTTCACCACGTCATACTGGTCGTGAATCGACGTTGTGTTCCTCGTGGTGAGCTTGTAGAACGTCGGAGAGTGAACCGTCACGCCCACGCGGAAGGGCGACTCCTCTATGGGACGTACGATGACACCCGCCTTGATGTCGAAGCCATGACCCGTGATATGGTGGTTATCTTTCATGCCTACAAACACAATGTTGTCCGACAGGCTGTTCAAGTTCTCACTATACTCAGTATAACTGTGGTAGTGCACATCCTTCAGTCCCACGGTGATACCCAGGTAGACGCGGTTGTTGATATTGCCTGAGAGGTTCAGGTCGTACTCACCGATATACCCTGTCTGGGCTCTGTTGAACAGATAGTCAGCTGCATCATAGGTCACCATGCTACCGTCCTTTTGTGTCAGCATGGCATCGTAGAGGTTGTCCACCTGACTCTCGCCATATCGGGTATCCAAATCGCCGCGGATTCCTTTGATGGTGGTCTGTCGGTTCTGCGACGATCCGTCGATAGCCTGAGCAGCAGCCGAAAGCACATGATTGAAGTTGCGGCTCTTGTGGAAGTTGAATCCGAAGTTAAAGTAGCTATGCATTCCTGTACGCGTGGAGAACACCACTCCCAGCTGGTCGAACGAAGCCGAAGTCTTGGAGCCGTCCTGGAACGACTTGCCTTCAGGCTGTACCACCATTCCAAACGATCCCGATACTTGACTGCGGCGGAACAGACCCATTCCGGCAGGATTCGACCCTATGGTCGAGATGTCTGCACCGAGGGCATCCATCGCACCACCCATACCCACATAGCGGGCTGTTCCGTTCAGGTCTTCAGTAGCCAGCTGTGCACCCACATAGGAGTCTACACTAACGTCCTGAGCCTCCATCTGTACGGCCGTCAGGGCCATAGCAGCAAATAAATATATCTTCTTCATAATCCTAATAAATCTTTATTTGGTGTGTAAAAAAATGAGCATCATTTCCGATTAGCGTCTGCCGCCAAACGAACGTCCGCCAGACATAGAACGGCCGCCACCTCCTCCGAAGGAGCCTCCCCCGCGACTGCCGCCAAACGACCCGCGACTACCTCCGAACGTACTGCCGCCAAACGAGCGCGTTGGCGATCCGAAGGTACGGCTGCCGCCATAGGTTGTCGAGCGCCCGCCGTAGGTTGGCTGTCCAAACGTCCTGCCCGACCTGTAGGTGGTCTGTCGGATAGGTCGCGAGCTGTAGTACACCACTCTCCGGCCACCGTACCAGTAAGGTCTGTAGTATCCGAAGTGCCAGGGGCGATAGTATCCATAGTGCCAAGGCGAATACCATGTGTAGTAGTAGCTGCCGCGATACCAGGGTGAATCCCAGTACCAAGGGTCGTAGGGATACCAGCTTGAGTAGTACCAAGGCGACTCCCATCTTCCGTCGCGATAGCCCCTCCAGTATGCCTCCGACGGCGTATAGTCGTCAAAACGGCTCATCCTGCGCGTGTAGCGATAGTCTTCCTGTGCCGTTTCACTGTAGGTGGAGTCGGGATATACGCCCCTTACGGCCGAGAAGTCTATGATGTCATTGCCGGCAGAGTCGATGGGTGTCACGCTCGTCATCAACCTGCGGTTGTATTCGTCAACAGAGCGTCCGCTTTCCGAGTAGTAGGTGTCGGCAGGCATACCGTAGCTCCGTGCCTCCTTCGCCTGGTTCTCCTTCGTCGGAACGAAGTACATATCATCGTCCTGAGCCGCCATATTCAGCGGCAAGGCTCCCAACAGGAGCAGCGACATCATCAGCTTGTTCATTTTCATCTCTCCTATATTTTTAATGTTTCACGATGCAAAATTAATATTAAATAATGTGCAAAAGTACGGAAAAACCCTAAGATAAGATAGGTTTTTCCCTATTTTTTGTAATTTTGCATCCAAATTTAACATCACAATGAAGTATTACGAAGTAGAATTCACGATTTCTCCCTTAAGTCAGGATGCCCGCGACATTCTGTCGGCAATGGCTGGCGAAGCCGGTTTCGAGACTTTCGAGGACAGTCCTACGGGGCTTACGGGCTACATCCAGCAACCTCTGTTCGACGCTTCCGCTCTCGACAGCGTAGTCAGTTCCTTTCCCATCGACGGCATATCTATTATATATAATGTACGCGAGGCCGACTATCAGGACTGGAACCAGCAGTGGGAACAGGAGGGCTTCGAGCCTATTGTCATCGGTCGCCAACTGTTCATCCACGACGGTCGACACCTGGGCGACACCGACCTCAGCACCTTCAGCTGTGCCGTAGAGATTGATGCCCGTCTGGCCTTTGGCACAGGCACTCACGAGACCACCCGCATGATTTGCAGCACCCTGCTCCAACAGCCCTTCAGGCAGCATGCAGCGACAGGCAGTCCGCTGCATGTGCTCGACTGCGGATGCGGCACAGGCATCCTGGGCATCTGCGCCCTCAAGCTGGGAGCTGCCCGCTGCACGGCCTACGACATTGACGAATGGAGCGTAGACAACACACGCCACAACAGTGTCATCAACCACGTCGACCACCTCATGACCATCCTGCACGGCGATGCTACTTTGCTCGACAGCCTCACCGACCGGTTCCAGTTGGTGATGGCCAACATCAACCGCAACATCCTGCTTGAGGACCTGCCGCGCTTCGTCAACATTATGTCGCCCGATGCCAAGCTCATCCTGAGCGGATTCTACCGCACCGACTGCCAGCAGCTCACCGACAAGGCCCAGCACCTGGGACTCACCCTTCAGGGCGAACAGCACGACGGAGAGTGGGCTTGTCTACTATTTAGCAACAATCAGCATTCCACTCAACACTAACCCCCACTCTATACGACATGAAGCACCGTCTACTCACCTTCTGCCTACTGCTCGCTGTCCTGACGGCCCGTGCTGCCAACCGAATCTTCGCACCCAACGTGCAGTCGCTCACCAGCATCGTCAATGGCGACTGGCTCAACCGTCCGGTCATGACGCTGGGCAGCAACGACCGGCTTGAGATAGGGTTCGACGAGCTGTCACACCAGTATCACCGCTTTACGTACCGTCTGGAGCATTGCGAATGGGACTGGAGCACGAGCCAGAGTCTGTTTGAGAGCGACTGGCTGCAGGGCTTCAACGGCATCCCCATCGACGACTATCAGAACAGTCTTAACACCACTGTGCTCTACACCCACTACCGGTTCTCAATCCCCAACGAGCAGTGTCGCCTGAAGATTAGTGGCAACTACCGACTGACCGTCTACGACGAGGACAACGTGGGCGATCCTGTGCTCCAGGTCGAGTTCTACGTGCTCGAGCCGCTGATGACCGTCGGCCTCGAAGCCACCACCAATACCGACATCGACCACAACGTGAGCCACCAGCAGCTGGCTATGACCGTTGAGTACAACGACCTCAGCGTGACGCGCCTCGACGAGCAGCTGCATACCGTAGTGATGCAGAACTGGCGCGACGACAACGCCCGCTGCGATGTTCAGCCCAAGTACATCAACCCACAGGGGTTGGGCTGGGACCACTGCCGCGAACTCATCTTCGATGCCGGTAACGAATACCACAAGTTCGAGGTGCTCGACGTCAGCCATCCTACAATGGGCATAGAGCGCATCGTCTGGGACGGTACCCACTATCAGGCATGGCCCTTTGCTGCCCAGGTGCGCCGCAACTACCTGACCGATGTCGATGCCGACGGAGCTTTCGTCATCCGCAACAGCAACCGCAGCGAGGTAGACTATACATGCGACTATGTGTGGGTGAACTACGTGCTGGAGGCTCCCTATGCCGGCGAGCTCTATCTCAGCGCACAGTGGACCACCGGCCGCGACCGCGACCAGTACCTCATGCGCTACGACGGCACCAAGGGAATCTATTACACCCGACTCATGCAGAAGCAGGGATACTACTCATATCAGTATCTCATGGCCGACGGCTCCACGCCACCGTCGGAAGGCAGCTTCTATCAGACAGAGAACCGCTACCAGGCCCTTATATATTATAAAGGTATAGGCGACCGCAGCTGGCGGCTCACAGGCTATCGGGCCATCGAGCTGCGATAGTCCTTCGGTGTCTGCCGATGCTCGTGATAGAATGCTGCTATGAAATAGTTGGGCGATGAGAACCGGCAACGCTCAGCAATATCCTCTACACTCAGGTCAGTCTCGCGCAACAGGCGGGCGCCCTCCTGCACCTTCATGAGCACCACCAGCTGGCGCGGACCTTTATAGAGGTTGCGCGACAGCAGTTCGTACAATTCGCCCATCTTGAGGCCCACATGGGTCGACAGCTCGCCCATCGACACCCGCCGGTTACCTTGCTGGCGGATATACGGCATCAGTTGCATCATCACCTGCTCGAAGGCCTGGTCTACGTTACCGTCCTCCCCACGTTGTTCCTCACTCATGGCGAATGCGGGCGACAGCGTCTCTGCCGCCATATTCTCGCAACGCTCCACATAGCTCATCAATCGCTTCAAGATGTCGTTCTCGTGGTTGTTGCGTACAAAGCGCAGTCGCAGGTTGCGGTTGTAATAGACGATGTTGCCTACGAGCAGTGCCAACAGCAGCAGTCCTAGCAGCAGGTAGACACCCGTCGAACGCCACCAGGGCTGCTCCACGTGGATAATCCACTTGAAAGGCTTCACTGGCCAGCTGTCGGGCGACATTGATGCCTGCACCTCCACCTCGTAGGTTCCGGGCGACAGTCCAGGCATCGGCAGGTGCAGCAATCCGCGCCCGTCAACGAAGCCGTCGCCGTCGGCATGCGAGTGTACACGCCACTCGTCATACAGCCCAGGCACCCTCACGCGGTAGTAGGTTTGTACCGGTCGCATGTAGTTGAGTCCTGAGAACACCAGCGAGATGGAGTTCTGGTTATAGTTCACTGCAAACTCGGCTATCCTCGTGATGGTTCTTTCCAGTATCACTCTTCCGTCCAGCTTGGCACCAGGCTCAATATAGTGACCGTTCACCATCAGTCTTACCAGCTTCGGAAAGAGTCTGAAGTCCTTCAGTTGGTTGGTATGGAAGTTCGAGGGGTGGAAGGCCACGATATGATCCAATGCCTGCATGACGATGGTTCCGTCCTCCAGCATTACGGCGCGCCCGTTGCTAAACGACTCGCTCGGCACGTTGTCTTCCTGATTATAAGTCTCTACCAGCTTCACGCTGTCGTCCTCGATGAAGAGATGGGAGATGCCAAAGCTGGTAGATATCCAGATGTCGTGGTTCTTGTCTTCGATAATGCTGTGCACCATCTCGTTCAGCAGTCCGTCCTTGCGGCCGAAAGTGACAGTCGGCTCGTCGGCACTTTTCTTCAGCACCAGCCCCGTATAGGAACCTGTCCAAGTCCATCCGCGGCTGTCGCGATACTCGCAGTTCACGTGTCTGGGCAGCGTCACGTGCGGATGCTTCGCCAGCTCCTCGTCAATCATCCTGAGACAGTAGGCCGCCTCAGGCTGGTCCCATGTGTAGGCCACAAAGGGCGACTTGTAGCGTGGCGAATACAACAATCCTCGATTCTCAGTACCTATCCACATGCTTCCCTGCCGGTCGAAGCATATCACGTTGATGTCGGTTTTCAGCCTGCGTCCTCCCTTCAGTATCAGCTCCTCCTGATATTCGATGTCGCCCGTCCGCACGTCATAAGTCCAGTATCCGTATTCCGATGCGATGTACAGCTTGCCGCGCTCCAGCACCATATTGTTCAGGTGGTAGGGTGTATCCATCAGCTTGCTCCACTTGCGTGTCTCGACATCGAACTTCAGCAGCACGGCATTCTTGTCGCCGTTTCGAATCTGGTAGAACACGTTGCTGTCGGGCAAGATGACCGACGACTTGGCCAGGGACACCGCAGCCGTCTCTTTTCCAGCTGCAGCGTCGAACAGGTGGCGGCCTGTCTGCAGGTCGTAGCCCGACACCGTTCCGTTGGCAAAGAACTGCAGCAGCACCTTGTCGTTATACACATCCACGTCGTGCAGGTCGCTATGCTGCTGCACGTTGATGGTGCGCTTGTCGTCAATGCCATAAAGCTTGTTGCCCGACAGCAGCCACAGCAGGTTGTTGCCGGTGGTAAACAGGTCGTCTACCTGACGCTTCATACCCAGTTTCTTGAACACGCTGTCTACGTTGACGATAAACTTCTCGGTCAGCAGGTCCAGGCAGGTCACCGTGTACTTATCCTTCAGCCAGATATGGTGATGCTTGTCGAAGTACAGGTGATAGTGTCCATTATACTTTGGAAGCGGAAACAGGTTGTCGTTCGTCGGGTCTATATGGTTGAACTTCTCACCGTCATAGAAATTAATATGTCCGATGGTGGTAATCACCATTCGGCCTGTCTTGGTACACTTGATGGTCTGCGCGCTGTTGTCGGCCAGACCGTTGGCAGCGTTGAAGACGGTGAAGACGCGCTGAAGCTTAGGCCCCGCCCAGAGGCTGGAAGCCAGCCACAGACAGCACACCAACAGGTTGATTCTGACGTTAAGGTCTTTCTTCATCGCTTTTTCCTGCAAATTTACACCATTTTCAGTCTTTATCGCGTCAAAAGGCAGATTTTTTATGCTTTATTATGATTTTCGCCCGTCTTTGCGCTTTACGATGGCCACATAGACCAGCAGTATGACGTTCATCATCAGTGCATACACGATAGCCGGCACCGCCATCGTGTCGTTGTTGAACACCAGCGGACTGCAGGCCACCGCAATAGCCTGGGCAGCGTTCTGCATGCCTATCTCGATGACGATGGTGCGCTGTTCGCGGCCCGTCAGCCGCAGCCCCCTCGACATCAGCATGCCCGCCCCCATCGACGCCAGTATCAGTGCCGTCATCGTGGGTCCCAGGCTGGGGAATGCGCTCACTATCACCTCCCTGTTCTGCACGAAGAAGATGGTGGCCAGCAGTATCAGACTGGGGAATGCCAACCTTCGCAGCACGTTGTGCATCCTTCCCGCAGCACCTTCCCACCGCTTGCGAATCAGCAGACCCGCCACGATAGGCACCGCCATCAGCACAATGTTCTGCATCAGCAGCTTGCCCACAGGCAGATGTACATCGACCGCCGACGACAGCATCGCCGTAGCATAGTCCATCACCAGCGGCCCCGTAAACAGCGTTATCACACTGCTGAAGGCCGTCAGCGACACCGACAGCGCCACATCGCCTCCAGCCAGCATCGAGAACACGTTGCTCGAACTGCCGCCCGGGCTGCATGCTATCAGCATGACGCCCAGAAAGAAGATAGGTTCCACGGCGAACAACATACCTATGCCCCAAGCTATGAGCGGCAACAGCACGATCTGTCCCACCAGTCCGGCCACCATAGCCCGCGGCTTCTCGGCTATCAGTCTGAAGTCTGTCGGCCGCAGGGCAAGTCCCAGGTCGAACATCAGCAGCGTCAGAATAGGTAAAACTATCAGTATGGTCATATTCTCTATATTTTTGAAGTTTGAAAACAGGCTGCAAAATTACCAAAAAAATCGTTATTTCGCGCAGCTTAATGATTTTATTTTCAAGATTCCAGTTCTCACCCGATAGCTTTTTACAGCTTTACGGCACGTCAGCTTTTACTTAATAACATGTATTTTAGTTAGTTAACTCATATCATCGCTTGAGTTAAGTCGGAGGTAAGTAGGAGTTAAGCTATTGCCGACTGCGAGTTAACTCAGTAAAATGCTATCATTGACTGAGTCAAAACAATTGTGAAAACAAACCAGAATCTTTGGGGAAATCGAAAAAAAGCAGTAACTTTGCATCTAATTGTAAAAAAAGACGCATCATGACAGAAGACATTAGGCAGAGAATGGCGCAGTTGGTAAGGGAGCTGAACGAGGCTTCCGATGCCTACTATAACGGTCGCGGTGAACTGATGACCGACTACGAGTGGGACCAGCGTTTCGACGAGCTGCGTCGGCTGGAGGCAGAGAGCGGCACTACCCTGCCCAACTCGCCCACCCAGCGCGTAGGCGAGGACACCACGCAGGGCCAGAAGGAGGCTCACGAGTATGCAGCACTCTCGCTGGCCAAGACCAAACAGACGGCCGAACTGGCGAAATGGGCCGACGGACGCGCCATCTGGATATCGTGGAAGCTGGACGGCCTGACGCTCGTGGTGACCTACGACGACGGTGCTCTGACGAAGATAGTGACCCGCGGCAACGGGCACATAGGCACCAACATCACCCACCTGGCTACGGCCATCAAGGGCATTCCGCCGCATATTGAAGCACGGGGACACGTGGTGATACGCGGTGAGGCTGTGATAGCCTACAGCGACTTCGAGCGTTACCTGATGGAATCGGGCGAGGACTATGCCAACCCGCGCAATCTGGCATCAGGGTCGCTGAGCGTGAAGGACGCCCAGGACATCATGGACCGCCACCTGCAATGGTTGCCGTTCACGCT
This sequence comes from uncultured Prevotella sp., assembly GCA_946548065.1. GTDB lineage: Bacteria > Bacteroidota > Bacteroidia > Bacteroidales > Bacteroidaceae > Prevotella. Next base: position 12,883 of record CAMNPM010000034.1, read on the forward strand.
GGTGCATACGGACGAGGAGATACCTTCGTGGGGAGACCGTATGGAGTGGCTCGACCGACTGGGCTTCAATACGGTGGAGCGCAGCTTCCTGGAACATCCCTCGCTGGAGGAGGTGGAGACAACGGTAGACCGGTTTACACAGAAGGTGACCTCGCGGCAGAACCCCTTTCCCGTAGACGGTCTGGTGGTGTGCTACGACGATGTGGCCTACGCCCAGACGGGCAGCGTGACGGGACATCACGCCACACGTGCGGGTCTGGCCTTCAAATGGCAGGACGAGTGGGCCGAGACCACCCTCCGCGAGATAGAATGGTCGTGTGCGGCCAGCACCATCTCGCCCGTTGCCGTTTTCGAGGCGGTAGAGCTGGAAGGCACTACCGTGCGCCGCGCCTCGCTGTGCAACATCAGCGAGTGTGAGCGACTGGATATCGGCGGAGCCGGAAGCCGCCTGCGGGTCATCAAGGCCAACAAGATTATTCCAAAGGTGATAGCCGTCACCCAGAAGGCGGGAACTCTGGTCGTTCCAGACCATTGTCCCGTATGCGGAGCACCCGCCGAGGTGAGAGAGAGCACAGCCAGCGGCACACGTACGCTGCACTGCACCAACCCGCTGTGTGCCGCCAAGCAGCTGAAGAAGTTCGCCCGCTTCGTGTCGAAGGAAGGCATGAACATCGATGGTATCTCAGAACAGACACTGCAGAAATTCATCAACCTTGGCTGGGTGAGCGAGTATGCCGACCTATACACGCTGCGGCAGCACATCCGCGAGCTGGCGGTAATGGATGGTTTCGGAGAGCGCTCTGCCGCTAACATCATGAACAGCATAGACCGCTCGCGCAACGTAGAGGCCCATCGGCTGCTGTATGCGCTGAGCATTCCACTCTGCGGACTCGATGTATGCCGCAGGCTGCTCGCCGCCTACTCCCTTGAACAACTGGTGGAGATGGCCACTGCCCTGCCCCAAGACCTGTTCGCACAGCCTACCGAGCCGCAGGACGTGTTTGCCCACGTGGTCGGAATCGGGCCAGAGAAGTCGGAGCGCTTTGTCAGCTGGTTTCGCAATCCTGAAAACCTGCTGCGCTATCAGCACCTGACAGCCCACTTGAACATCAGTTCGCCCGACACGACACCCACGGGGTCGCGCTGCGAGGGACTGACCTTCGTCATCACGGGCGACGTGCACCACTATAAGAACCGCGCGGAACTGAAGCAGTATATCGAGTCGCAGGGCGGCAAGGTGGCGTCAGCGGTGAGCGGTGCCACCTCGATGCTCATCAACAATGATGTCAACTCCACCTCTGGCAAGAACAAAAAAGCCCAGCAACTGGGCATCCCTATTATCTCGGAGGACGAGTTCATAGAACGTTATACGGAAGGCGAGGCGACATGAAGAAAGGCGCGTCACTGCTGAGCATCCTGCTCACCGCAAAGCGCCCAAGCCGCATCAGCGACATGAAGGCCGTTGCACTGCCTCGCATCATGCGTCGCGGCTATGACGGGCTGACGCTGTTCGGACACATCATCACCCACACCCAGGAGGAAGCAGAGGCGCTGAACAACCGGTTTGACGAGATGAAAAACCACGAGATGATACACCTGTACCAAGCCCGCTCCACGCACGACTCGTGGCTGTGCTTCTACTGGAAATACGGGCTCTACTGGCTGAAGGCACAGCGCTACAGGCGGAAGCTGAAGAATGCGGGCTACGTGCTCAACCCTTTTGAGATGGAAGCCTACGGGCGTATGTACGATATGGACTACCTGAAGCGCCACCCTGAGGGATGCACCGAATGGAAGCACTATGCCGCGATGTCGCTGGAGGAAAGAATGAACGCATACGTGAAGCGAAAACAGAACGGAAAAACAGTCTGATTTTTCGGATAGATTGGTTATTTTTGCTTAAGACAAAAAAAACTGCACATTTTTTTTGGAAATGTGCAGAAAAGCTATTACCTTTGCACAAAAATTCGAAAACTGTGCAAAGCAAACAATGAACGACATACCATCTTTCAACTCGCTCATCGAGTCGTCCATCAAGGACAACTGGCTGCTCGATGCGCTCACTGACTACAAAGGAGCTACGCTGCAATATCACGACGTAGCACGCAAGATAGAGAAACTGCACATCATGATGGAGGCCGCCGGCATTGAGCGCGGCGACCGCGTGGCCGTATGCGGACGCAACTCGGCCCACTGGGCAGTAGCCTTCTTGGCTACGCTGACCTACGGAGCAGTCATCGTTCCCATCCTGCACGAGTTCAACGGCGAACAGATACACAACATCGTGAACCACTCAGAGAGTCGCCTGCTGTTTGTGGGCGACTACGTGGTGAACCAGATAGACGAGGAGCAGATGCCGGGACTGGAAGGAATCTTCAACCTGCCCGACTTCTCGCTCTATGTGTCGCACAACGAGCGGTTGACGGATGCGCGCGAGCGGCTGAACGAACTCTTCGGGCGCAAATATCCCAACGCCTTCCGGCGCGAGGACGTAAAGTGGTACAAGGGCGATGCCGAGGAGATGTGTATGATCAACTACACGTCAGGAACCACCGGGTTCTCAAAAGGCGTGATGCTACCCTATCGCGCACTGTGGGGCAACGTAGACTTCTGCCAGCAGCGACTGGGTACGAAGATGCCTAAGTTCTCGAAGACGCTGAGCATCCTGCCGATGGCCCACATGTACGGTATGTCGATGGAGTTTCTGTTTCCCTTCTGCTCAGGCTATCACCTGTATTTCCTGACGCGACTGCCGTCGCCCGCCGTCATTGCGGAGGCTTTCAAGGAGGTGCGGCCCGACGTGGTGATTGCCGTACCCCTGATTATCGAGAAGATTATCCGCAAGCGTGTGTTCCCAAAGATACAGAGCAACACCGTAAAACTGATGCTGCAAATGCCTGTGGTACAGAAGAAGGTGAAGGAGCGCATCTGCCAGGAGGTGTACGCGGCCTTTGGCGGCCGGGCCTATGAGGTAATCGTTGGCGGCGCGCCACTGAACCAGGAGATAGAGCAGTTCCTGCGCGACATCGAGTTCCCCATCACAGTAGGCTACGGCACCACCGAATGCGCCCCGCTGATATCCTATAGCGACTATCACGATTTCGTGTCGGGCTCGTGCGGTACGGCTGTAGCCAACATGGAGGTGAAGATTCTGTCGGCCAACCCGCAAGACATCGAAGGCGAGATAGTGACGCGCGGCATAAACGTGATGCAGGGCTACTACAAGAACGAAGAAGCCACTCGCAAGTCGCTCGACGAGGACGGATGGTACCACACAGGCGACCTGGCTACGATGTCGGCCGACGGCCACATCTTCATTCGCGGCCGACTGAAGAACATGCTGCTGGGTGCCAACGGACAGAACGTTTATCCGGAAGAGATAGAAGACAAACTGAACTCGATGGCGATGGTGAGCGAGAGCATCATCGTGCAGCGGGACGACAAGCTGGTGGCGCTGGTGTATCCTGATATGGAAGAAGCCAAAAACATGGGATTCTCGCAGGACGATCTGGAAGGTATCATGGAGCAGAACCGCCAGGAGCTGAACGCCCAGCTGCCAGCCTACAGCAAAATAAGCGTCTTTGAACTGCAGGAGAAAGAGTTTATGAAGACACCAAAGAAGAGTATCAAACGCTATTTATATAAATAAGGTAGAAACATTATGGAAAACTATCCCAGTTTTAACCAAATCATAGAGAAGAGCATCATAGACCATTGGGACCTTGATGCGCTGACAGACTACAAGGGAGCTACGCTACAATATCACGATGTGGCGCGAAAGATAGAAAAGCTGCACATCCTGTTTGAGAACAGCGGTGTGGTGAAGGGTGACAAGATTGCCCTCTGCGGCCGCAATTCAAGCCAGTGGGCCGTTGCTTTTCTTGCCACGCTGACCTACGGAGCTGTGGCAGTGCCTATACTGCACGAGTTCATGGCCGACCAGATTCACAACATCGTGAACCACTCGGATGCCAAACTGCTCTTCGTGGGCGACCATGTGGCCACACAGATTGACCCGCTGGAGATGCCCCACCTGGAAGGGATTATCAACAATCCCGACTACTCGCTGATGGTGAGCCGCACCGACAAACTGACGTATGCCCGCGAGCACCTGAACGAGCTCTACGGCAAGAAATTCCCTAAATATTTCCGCAAGGAGCACGTGAACTACTACAAGGAGCAGAACGGCGACGAACTGGCTGTAATCAACTACACATCGGGGACTACAGGATTCTCGAAAGGAGTAATGATACCCTACCGCGCACTGTGGTCGAACTATGACTTTGCAGAACACGTGCTGGGCAAGACCATTAATACGACCGACCGCGTCATCTCCATCCTGCCGATGGCACACATGTACGGAATGGCGTTCGAGTTTATCTTCGAGTTCATGCACGGCTGTCACGTCTACTACCTGAACCGCATCCCCTCGCCCGCCATCATCGCACAAGCCTTTGCCGACGTGAAGCCCAAAATTATCATCGCCGTTCCGCTGGTGATTGAGAAGATTATTCGCAAGAAGGTATTCCCCAAGATACAAAACAACCGCATGAAGCTGCTGATGGCGATGCCCGTGATATCGAAGAAGGTGTGCGAGATGATCTGCAAGGAAGTGGTCAAGGCCTTCGGAGGTGAGCTCTATGAGGTGATTATCGGCGGAGCAGCCTTCAACCAGGAGGTGGAGGCATTCCTCAAGAAGATAGGATTCCCCTATACGGTAGGCTACGGAGCCACCGAGTGTGCACCGATTATCTGCTACCGCGACTGGCACACCTTTGCACAAGGATCGTGCGGACAGGAGGCTTATCACATGAAGGTGAAAATCAACTCGACCAATCCGGCAGAGATTCCTGGCGAGATACTGGCCAAGGGACCGAACGTGATGCTGGGCTACTACAAGAACGAAGAGGCAACTCAGCAGACGCTGGACAAGGACGGATGGTACCACACGGGCGACCTGGGCACGATGGACTACGACGGCAACGTCTACATCAACGGACGGTCGAAGAACATGCTGCTTGGCCCAAACGGACAGAACATCTATCCAGAGGAGATTGAAGACAAACTGAACTCACTGCCTATGGTGGTGGAGAGCGTAGTGGTGCAGCGCGACACGAAGCTCGTGGGACTGGTATATCCCGACTACGAAGAAGCAAAGGTGATGCGCTTCAACCAGAAAGACATCGAAGGCATCATGGAACAGAACCGCAACCAGCTGAACGAGATGCTGCCTGCCTACGAGAAGATAGTAGAGATAGAAATACGCACAGAAGAGTTCGAGAAAACACCTAAGCGGAGCATCAAGCGCTATTTGTATACATAATTCATCAAAGCGAGGATTTTTCCCCGCTTTTTTTTGTCATTTGCCGAATTCTTATTATCTTTGCATCGCCGTAGGAGAAAGCCCCGTTTGTCAGAAGGGTACCTGCGGAAAGATAAATTGCATAGGAATATGAAAGTAATGAAATTCGGCGGAACGTCCGTAGGTTCCGCAAAAAGCATCTTAAGCTTGAAGAAAATCGTGGAGACAGAGGCTCGGACGCAACCTGTCGTAGTAGTAGTAAGTGCACTGGACGGGATTACCGACAAGCTGATTGCCACGTCAGAAATGGCCCTCAAGGGTGATAAACGCTATCGTGACGAGTTCGACTGCATAGTGGAACGCCACCACCAGATGATAGACACGATTATCACCGACCCCAAGAAACGCGAAGACCTGTTCAAGAGAGTGGACTCACTCTTCGAACAGCTGAAGAGCATCTATTACGGTGTGTATCTGATTCACGACCTGAGCCGCAAGACGCAGGACGCTATCGTGAGCTATGGCGAGCGACTTTCGTCAAACATCGTAGCTGCACTGGTGAAGAACGGTGTCCGCATCAACAGCCGCGACTTCATCCGCACGGAGAAGAAAAACGGAGTGCACACGCTGGATGCCGAGTTGAGCACCAAGATGGTGAAAGAGACTTTCGCCTCCCTGTGGAACGACCCCGCTGTACCCAACAAGGCGGTGGCTGTAGTTCCTGGCTTCATCGGCCGCGACCGCGACAGTCACGAAACCACCAATCTGGGACGGGGCGGCTCAGACTATACCGCAGCCATTATAGCAGCAGCACTCGATGCCGAGGTGCTGGAGATATGGACCGATGTAGACGGATTCATGACGGCCGACCCGAAGGTCATCAAGAGTGCCTATACCATCAACGAACTGTCGTATGTGGAGGCTATGGAGCTCTGTAACTTCGGTGCAAAGGTCATCTATCCGCCGACCATCTACCCCGTATGCGTCAAGAATATACCTATCAAGGTGAAGAACACCTTCAACCCCGAACACCCGGGAACGCTCATCAAGGACCATATAGAGAACGACCAGAAGCCCATCAAGGGCATCTCGTCGATTAAAGGCACATCGCTGATTACCGTTACTGGTCTGTCGATGGTGGGTGTGATTGGCGTCAACCGCCGCATCTTCACCACGCTGGCCAACAAGGGCATATCGGTGTTTATGGTCAGTCAGGCATCGTCGGAGAACTCCACCTCTATCGGTGTGCGCGACGAAGACGCTGCTGCTGCCGTCGAAGTACTGAACAAGGAGTTTGCCAAGGAGATAGAGACGGGAGCCATGTTCCCCATGCAGGTGGAAAGCGGACTGGCTACGATAGCTATCGTGGGTGAGAACATGAAGCAGACCCCAGGTATAGCCGGTAAGCTGTTCGGAACCCTGGGACGCAGCGGTATCTCCGTAATAGCCTGCGCTCAGGGAGCATCGGAGACCAACATCTCGTTTGTAGTAGACGGCCACTTCCTGCGCAAGTCGCTCAACGTGCTGCACGACTCGTTCTTCCTGTCAGAATACAAGGTGCTGAACATCTTTATCTGCGGCATCGGAACGGTAGGTGGCATGCTGCTCGAACAGATACGCACGCAGCAACAGTTCCTGATGCAGACCAAGCGGTTGAAGCTGAACGTGGTGGGAATATCGGATGTTGAGAACTTCGTGCTCGACCGCGACGGCATCGACCTGAACAACTACGAGAAGATTCTGCGCGCAGGCTTTGCTGCCAACACCGACAACATGCGCGACGAGATTGTGAAGATGAACATCTTCAACTCTGTGTTCGTCGACTGCACCGCCAGCAAGCAGATAGCAGCCCTCTACCAGACTTTCCTGGAGCACAACATCAGTGTGGTGGCTGCCAACAAGATTGCCGCATCGAGCGACTACGACAACTACCTTCGACTGAAGCAGACGGCTCGCGACAGAGGCGTATGGTTCCGCTACGAAACGAACGTGGGAGCAGGCCTGCCCATTATCGGAACCATCAACGACCTGTGCAACTCGGGCGACAAGATACTCAAGATTGAAGCCATCCTCTCTGGAACACTCAACTTCATCTTCAACGAGATAGCCGCCGACGTACCCTTCTCTGAAACCGTGCGCCGCGCCAAGGAACAACGCTACTCCGAGCCCGACCCGCGTATCGACCTCAGCGGTACCGACGTAATCCGCAAGCTGGTGATATTGACCCGCGAGGCCGGATACAAGGTGGAGCAGGCCGATGTGGAGAAGCACTTGTTTGTCCCCGACGACTACTTCGAAGGCAGTCTGGATGACTTCTGGAAGCGTCTGCCTGAGCTGGATGCCGACTTCGAGGCCCGCCGCAAGGTGCTGGAGAAAGAGGGCAAGCGCTGGCGCTTTGTTGCCACGATGGAAGCTGACGAGGAGAATCCCGCCAACTTCAAGACCAGCGTGGCACTGAAGGAAGTACCCGCCGGACACCCCTTCTATGGTCTGGAAGGTTCGAACAATATTGTGCTGCTGACCACTGAGCGCTACAAGGAGTATCCGATGCTGATACAAGGCTACGGAGCTGGTGCAGCCGTTACGGCAGCAGGTGTGTTTGCCAACATCATGTCAATAGCGAACATCTAAATGAAACACATAATCATCCTGGGCGACGGGATGGCTGACCACAAGGTGGCCAGCCTGGGCAATCAGACGTTGTTGCAATATGCCCATCCGGAATACATGAATCGTCTGGCACGTGAAGGACGCTGCGGAAGACTCATCACCGTTCCTGAGGGATTTCCTCCAGGCTCCGAGGTTGCCAATACGGCTATACTGGGCTACGACCTGAATAAGGTGTATGAAGGACGAGGACCTTTGGAAGCAGCCTCCATAGGCTACGAGATGGCCGACGACGATATGGCCATCCGCTGCAACATCATCACACTGGACGACGGAAAGATCATCACCCACAATGGCGGCAACCTGGAAACCAACGACGCCAAAGTGCTCATTGATTTTCTCAATATGAAATTAGCCACACCCATCAACCAACGGGAAGGCTGCGAGCGAGTGAAGTTTATCACAGGCATACAATATCGCCACCTGTTGGTGATAAAAGGTGGCTCGAAGTATATCGAATGTGCACCGCCCCACGACCATCCCGGCGAACCTTGGCGACCATTGCTGGTGAAAGCCTCATCTAACGTCGAGAATGACAGAAGCAGGAAAGACGGTCTTACGCCACAACAGACAGCAGACCTTATTAACACCCTGATACTCAGGTCACAGGAACTTTTGGCTCAACATCCTTACAATCTTGCTAAAGCTGCAAGAGGTGAGCGTCAGGCCAATAGCATCTGGCCCTGGAGTGGAGGTTACCGCCCTGAGATGCAGACGCTGATGCAGCAATATCCACAGATAAAGAAGGGGGCCGTCATCTCTGCTGTCGACCTGATACAAGGCATAGGCCGCTATGCAGGCCTGCGCATCATCAAGGTACCGGGGGCTACCGGACTGGCCAACACCAACTACGAAGGAAAGGCCCAGGCAGCCATCGAGGCACTGAAGACCGACGACTTCGTCTTCGTGCATGTGGAAGCCACCGACGAGGCAGGACACGATGGAGACATAGAGCTGAAGCTGAAAGCTATCGGCTATCTGGACCAACGGCTCATCAAACCCATATTGGAAGCCATCGGACAGATGGACGAGCCCGTATGTGTAGCCATTCTACCAGACCACCCTACCCCTGTTGAGATGCGCATTCACGTGAACGAGCCGGTACCCTTTATCATCTGGCATCCAGGCATCCAGCCCGACGACGTGCTGCAATATGACGAAGAGTCGTGCGTAGGTGGAAGCTATGGTCTGTTGCGCCTGAATGAATTTATGAACGAACTAATGAAAATAGAATAAGCTATGAAGTATTACAGCACTAACGGAAAAGCCCCGATAGCCGACCTTAAGAAGGCCGTTGTGAAGGGACTGGCTGAAGACAAGGGCCTCTATATGCCTGAGGAGATTTACAAACTGCCGCAACAGTTCTATGACGACTTTCAGAATATGAAGTTCCAGGATATCGCCTATAATGTGGCTAACAATTTCTTTGGCGACGATGTAGACGGCGATGCACTGCAAGACATTGTCTACGACACCCTGTCGTTCGACTGCCCGATAGTCAAGGTGGAGGAGAACATCTACGCCTTAGAGTTGTTCCACGGTCCGACGCTGGCTTTCAAGGATGTAGGAGCGCGGTTTATGGCACGCCTGCTTCGCTATTTCACTAGTCAAGCTAGTACTACTAGCCAGAGCAGCGACATCGTAAACGTGCTTGTGGCAACAAGCGGCGACACAGGAAGTGCGGTAGCCAACGGTTTCCTGGGCGTTGAGGGCATCCACGTCTATGTGCTCTACCCCAAAGGCAAGGTGTCGCCCATCCAGGAATGTCAGTTCACAACCTTAGGACAGAACATCACGGCCATTGAGGTAGACGGTGTGTTTGACGACTGTCAGGCACTGGTGAAGTCGGCATTCATGGACGAAGAACTGAACCAGCACATGAAACTGACCTCGGCCAACTCTATCAACGTGGCGCGATTCCTGCCTCAGGCGTTCTACTATTTCAACGCCGTAGCCCGCATCAAGGCTCTACTCCCAGCCGCAGACCCGCAAATCGTCATGTGTGTGCCAAGCGGCAACTTCGGCAACATCTGCTCGGCACTCTTCGGCCATGAGATGGGACTACCCGTAAAGCGGTTCATTGCTGCTAACAATGCCAACGACATCTTCTACAAGTATCTGCAGACCGGCAAATACGAGCCCCGGCCCTCGGTACAGACCCTGGCCAACGCAATGGACGTGGGCGACCCGTCGAACTTTGCACGTATCCTGAACCTCTACTCGAAGAACGGAAAGCGCACCGCCCAAGAGACCCATCAGGCCATCACCTCGCTCATCAGCGGGGCTACCTACAGCGACGAGCAAATCAAACAGACCATGCGCCAATGCTATAAGCAGACTGGCTACATACTCGACCCACACGGAGCCTGCGGCTATCAAGCTTTGAAAGACAGCTTGAAGCCCGGGGAGACGGGCATCTTTTGTGAGACGGCGCATCCGGCTAAGTTCAAGGAGAAGGTGGACGACATCCTAAGCATCGACATCGAGATTCCAGATCGTCTGCGGGCCTTCATGGAAGGCGAAAAGAAGAGCGTAGAGATGAGCAAAGACTTTGCCGACTTCAAAGCTTTCCTGATGAAGCAATAAAGCAACGATTCGCGTGGGATGAAGAATGAATCAGAAGAAATAAAGACTGAAACGTTAAAAAAAGACAAGGCATCAGCAAATTCTTCGTTGTTCATTCTTCATTCTTCATGAAATATTGTATCTTTGCAGTCACTTAAAAACAAACTATAACAAAATACAAAATTATGTTGAAACCGTTAAACAAAAATTTCGCTCCCAAGAGCGTGATGCCTGAAAAGGTGATTCAGTTTGGTGAGGGTAACTTCCTCCGTGCTTTCGTAGATTGGATTATCTGGAATATGGACCAGAAGACCAACTTCAATGGTTCCGTAGTCGTAGTACAGCCTATTGACAAGGGTATGGTAGAGTGGCTGAACGGCCAGGACTGCCTGTACCACGTCAACCTGCAAGGCCGCGAAAACGGGAAGCCCGTGAACTCGCTGGAGCGTATCGATGTCATCAGCCGTGCGCTGAACCCCTACTCGCAGAACGATGCCTTCATGGCACTGGCCGACCAGCCCGAGATTCGTTTCGTTATCTCGAACACCACGGAGGCTGGCATCGCCTTCGACCCTGCCTGCAAGCTGGAAGACAAGCCCGCATCGAGCTACCCCGGCAAGCTGGTTCAGCTGCTGTATCGCCGCTGGCAGACCTTCAACGGCGATCCCACGAAGGGTCTGATTATCTTCCCCTGCGAGCTGATTTTCCTCAATGGACATGTGCTGAAGGATTGTATCAACAAATATATTGAGCTGTGGCAGCTGCCCGCTGACTTCAAGAAGTGGTTTGACGAGTGCTGCGGCGTATATGCTACTTTGGTAGACCGCATCGTTCCCGGATTCCCCCGCAAGGATATTGCCGAGATTCAGGAGAAGGTGGGCTATCGCGACAACCTCGTTGTACAGGCTGAGAACTTCCACCTGTGGGTGATTGAGGCACCGAAGGAGGTTGCCAAGGAGTTCCCTGCAGACAAGGCTGGACTGCACGTGCTGTTCGTCCCCTCTGAGGAGCCCTACCACAAGCGCAAGGTGACCCTGCTGAACGGCCCGCACACCGTACTGAGTCCTGTAGCCTTCCTGAGCGGTGTCAACATCGTGCGCGACGCCTGCAACCACGAAGTGATTTCGAAATACATCCACAAGGTACAGTTCGACGAGCTGATGCAGACTCTCGACCTGCCTATGGAGGAACTGGAGAAGTTTGCCGGTGATGTGCTGGAGCGCTTTGACAACCCATTTGTCGACCACCAGGTGACCAGCATCATGCTGAACTCGTTCCCCAAGTTCCAGGCTCGCGACCTGCCCGGCGTGAAGACTTATCTGGAGCGCAAGGGCGAGCTGCC
>CAMNPM010000035.1 GCA_946548065.1 uncultured Prevotella sp.
GCACCATCTGAATTGCGGGTGCAAAGGTAGTCATTTTCTTCCAAACTGCCAAATATTTCGTCGTTTTTTTGCGAAAAAGTTTATGTCGATGCCTTTGAGCTGCCTATACAGGTCTTCATAAATGGACGGATTCACTACACAAAAGGTCCCTTCTGTGTAAAAATAACCTTGGTACTATATTACCTGCATTGTATAACCGCTTTCAGGAAACTTATCGCGCGGAGGAGTGGCTTTTTTACCTCCGAAACGAGCGAGAACATTTTTGGCGAAATATCGAACGTCTGAATATGCAAAATAATGTTTAATTTTGCACCCCAAATAAAAGAGTTCGGGATTTCTATCATATTATTATGGAATTAAAAGAGGCTACGCACGAAGTTTACTATGCCAGCGGTAAATCGTTGGCAGAGCATGGCGAACGAAAGGTTGTAAGCCTTGGCGACGAGGTGATTTTCGTGAAGACCCTGCGCGAGCTGCCGCTGGTGGCCAACCAGGCGGTGCGCATCGGCTACAACGCTGTGGTGAACTGCATCCGCGGGCGCATTGAGTTGGAGATGGGTGGAGCCTTGTCGAGCAAAGACCCCGCGTCCTCCAGGCGTATAGTGAAGGTGAGCGGCGGACAAGTGCTGTTGTTGCCTGCCAACAAGCTGATGCAGCCCATGATGGTGAGCACCGATGTGGAGGTGGCCATCCTGCTGGTGTCCGACAAAGTGCTGCGCGAGGTGCTGGGTCCACAGTTCAACCTGTGGAACAGGGCCATGTTCCTGGACGAGATATATGTGATAGACGGCGGGCTGTGGGTCAACGGTGCCGACAACTATGCCAGGACTTTCCTTCAGGGCGTCGACAGTGAAGGACACTTCAGACTGTATCGCGAACTGATACTGTCGTTCCTGCGCACCATGTTCCTGATGATTTGCGAGATGCTGATGAGAAAAGACACTACGGCAGTCGACGTTCCCCCAATAGAGGCTTCTACGGCAAGCGAGAAGAACCTGTTCGACCGCTTCATGCTGCTGCTGGCCAAGGAGCCTAACAAGCGGCAGCAAGTGAGTTACTATGCCTCGCAGCTGAACATCACGCCCAAGTACCTGTCGACCATCTGCAAGCAGGTGAGTGGCAAGTCGCCCATACGCTGGATTACGGAGAGCGTGATGGACGATATCTACCAGATGCTGCGCAACACCAATATGAGTGTGAAGGAAATTTCCAACAAGCTTGGTTTTCCCAATTCGTCGTTCTTTGGCCAGTATTTCAAGGAGGAGTCGGGCATGACGCCGCTGGAATATCGTAATAAAAGCAGGAGGCTATGATGAAGGTCGAGGTAAGAAAGGTGATGTGTCGCCGCGAGATGGACGACTTCGTAAGACTGCCCCGTCTGATCTATCAGGGAGTGCCGCAATACGTGCCAGACCTGGAGAGCGACATCCGGGCGGTGTTCAAGCCTACCAGCAATCCGGGACTTGACTTTTCCAGCATCCAGCCCTTTGTGGCCTACAGGGACGATGTGGCCATAGGCAGGGTGGTGGGCATCGTCAACCGCAAGGCTAACGAACATTGGAATGCGCGCAATGTGAGGTTCTCGCTGCTCGAGTTTATCGACGACGAGGAAGTGTCGCGAGCTCTCCTGGACGCTGTATCCCGCTGGGGCGCATCGCTGGGGATGGAGACCATACAGGGTCCGCTGGGCATCACCGACTTCGACAAGGAGGGCATGCTGCTGGAGGACTTCGACATGATGGGTTCGATGACAGCCATCTATAACCCCGACTACTACCCCCGCCATATGGAGGCACTGGGCTTCGAGAAGGAGGTCGACTGGCTGCAGGTGCGCATCAACATCCCTGAGCAGGTGCCTGCCAAGTATGCCCGCGTGGCGCAGTACCTGAGGGAGAGCGCCGGGCTGCAGGTCAAGCAGTTCAGCCTCAAGGAGGTGATGGGCAAGACGGGACATGCTGTGTTTGAGCTGTTCAACGAGGCCTATGCTCCGATTTTCGGATTTTCCAAGCTGTCTACAGAGCAAATAGACACTTACCTGCATCGCTATCTTAGGATCATCGACCTGCGCTTCATCCCCATCATCGTCAATGAGCACGACGAGGTGGTGGGAGCAGCCGTTACGATAGCCAGTCTGGCCGAGGCCCTGCAGAAGGCCAACGGCAGGCTGTGGCCCACGGGCTGGTGGCATCTGCTGAAAGCGCTCAAGCTGAAGCATGCCGACCACGTAGAGATGCTGCTCATAGCCGTGCGGCCCGACTATCAGGGACTGGGGGTCAACGCCCTGTTCTTCGACAACCTTATACCTATATATAATAAGTGTGGCATCCGCTGGGCAGAAACCGGTCCGCAGCTGGAAGACAACATCCGCGAGCTGGCACAATGGAAACCGCTGAATCCGCAATACGTCAAGCGCAGAAGATGCTATAAGAAAATAATAAACAGCAAATAAAAATCAAAAAAAAATATATAGATTCAAAGAAATGGAAAGAAGAGTAGTAATTACAGGCATGGGCATCTGGTCGTGCATCGGTACGACGCTCGACGAGGTGCGCCAGTCATTGTTTGAAGGGCGCAGCGGCATTGTGTTCAGTCAGGAGCGCAAGGATGCCGGTTTCCGTTCGCCCATCTGTGGCAACGTGCCACATCCTGACTTGAAAAAGATGTTGAGCCGCAACGTGCGGCAGATGATGCCTGAGGAGGCTCAGTATGCCTATGTGGCAACGCTGCAGGCCCTGGAGCAGGCCAAGCTGACGCAAGACTATATCGACAGCCATGAGGTGGGTGTCATCTACGGCAACGACTCCGTGGCCGAGTCTACGATGGTGGCTATGGACAAGTTCCGTGCAGCAGGCTCTACGGCAGCCTGCGGCAGCGGTGCCATCTTCCAGTCGATGAACTCAACGGTGACCATGAACCTGGCCACGCTGTTCCACCTGAAGGGTATCAACCTGACGGCATCGGCAGCATGTGCCAGCGGCTCACAGTCGCTGGGACTGGGATTCCTGCTCATCAAGAATGGGCTTCAGGACTGCGTCATCTGCGGTGGAGCAGAGGAGAACAACATGTACGGCATTGCCTCGTTTGACGCGCTGCAAACCTTCTCGACGCGCATCGACGACCCCACCAAGGCCAGCCGCCCCTTCGACCGCGACCGCGACGGACTGGTGCCCAGCGGCGGTGCTGCCACGCTGGTCATCGAGAGCTATGAGCATGCCGTGAAGCGCGGAGCACCCATCCTGGCAGAGATTATGGGATGGGGATTCTCAGGCAACGGCGACCACATCTCCACACCCAACGTGGAGGGGCCCTCACGCTCGCTGATACGCTGTCTGGAGAGTTCAGGCGTACAGCTGAAGGACATCGGCTACGTCAACGCACACGCCACATCGACCCCCATCGGCGACAGCCGCGAGGCAGAGGCCATCGCACAGGTGTTTGGCGACTATCGCGTACCCGTCACCTCGACGAAGAGCCTGACGGGACATGAGATGTGGATGGCAGGAGCATCGGAGATCATCTATTCGATGCTGATGATGAAGAACGACTTCATTGCCGGCTCGCTGAACTTCGAGAACCCTGACGAGGTAACCAAGTGCATCAACGTCATCCCCGAAACCCGCCAGCAGCATTTCGACATGTTCCTGAGCAACTCGTTCGGATTCGGAGGTACCAACTCGACACTGATTATCAAAAATCTATAAAAAAACCAACAATTATGACAAGAGAAGAAATTATTTCGCAAGTAAACAGCCTGCTGGCTGAGGAGTTTGAAATCGAAGAGAGCGAGTTCGCTCCTGAGGCTAACCTGAAGGAGACCCTCCAGCTGGACAGCATCAATCTGGTAGACCTCATCGCTCTGGTGCAGACCACCTACAAGATTACCATCCCCGTTGAGGACCTGAAGAAGATTCAGACCTTCAACAATCTGTATGACTACATTGAGAGCCATCTGCCCGCATGAGACTGAGCGGTGAAGATATCAAGCGACTCATTCCGCAGCGCTTTCCCTTCATGATGGTGGACGAGTTTGAGCAGTGTGACGACCAGCAGGCCGTCACCGCTCTTACCGTTCGCGATGGCAACTACTTCCTGCTGCCCGACGGGACAATGGCAGAGACAGGAGTCATTGAACACATGGCGCAGTCGTGCTCGGCCCTTGAGGGGAACAGAAGCGAAGACGACACTGCACCTATTGGCATGATAGTAGAAATCAAGCATTTCTACTGCAACCGTCGCCCCAAAGCTGGCGACAAGCTGGCGACCAGCGTTCAGTTCGGACTGTCGTTCGGACAGATGACACTGGCCCACTGCATCACTACCATAGCTGGTGAGACCATAGCAGAGACAGATCTGAAAATATTCGTCGAATGACAGAACTATTTATCCACATATACCGCTACTTCCGCAACCATCGTCCGCTCTGCTGGCTGTCGATGGCGGCCCTCTTCCTGTTCTTTGGCTACTTTGCCGCACAGATACACCTGGAGGAGGACATCAACCAGCTGATGCCTTCGTCGAAGAACGCGGACGGCACCACGAAGCTGGCTTTTGCCGACCTGAAGATCAAGGACAAGGTGTTCCTGCTCTTTGAGGGCGAGGGTGTGGAGCAGCTGGAAGAAACCTGCGATGCCTTTGTCGACTCGCTGCAGCGCGACTCCGCGCTGATAGAAGACGTGTTCTATCGCCTGGAGGACGACCTGCTGCCCAATGGCATCGACTACTTGGCGGAGCATCTGCCCGCCTATATCGACACTACGGCCTATGCCGCCTTCGACACGTTGCTCACGCGCGAGCACATGGTGCAGCAGATGCAGCAGAACCACGACGACCTGACGGGAGAATTCGGGTCGGCATTCCCAGAACTGATAGAGAGCGACCCCATAGGCATGCGCAGCGCCCTGATGCAGCAGATGGGTGCCCTGCTGAAAGGCGGTGCAGGCAGTTATCAGACGGTAGACAACCATTTCTTCGTCCCAGACTCTACGGTGTGCATCGCATTCATCACACCACGCTTCTCCAGCACCAATACGGGCGACGGCTCAGCACTGTTCCAGGCCATGAACGAGCTCATCGCGCAGTTTGCAGTGAGCCATCCTGACGTACACATCAGCTATCACGGTACGCCAGCCAGCGGATTCTATAACTCCACACAGATCAAGCACGACCTGACCACCACCATCGCGGGAGCCCTGCTGCTGGTGCTGGTATTCCTGTTGGTGTGCTTCCGCAGGTGGGACACCATACCCCTGCTGTTGCTGCCCGTGGCCTTCGGCACCGTGTTCAGTCTGTCTATCATGTACTGGATGAAGGGCGAGTTCTCGCTGCTGGCTCTGGGCATCGGGGGTGTAGTGTTGGGTGTGGCGCTGAGCTATGTGCTGCACATCCTGACCCACCACCGCTATGTGAGCGACGGTGAGGCACTGCTGCGCGAGCAGGTGAAGCCCGTGCTGTTAGGATGCCTGACTACCATAGGCTCCTTCTCGGCACTCATCTTCATCGAGACCGACCTGCTGCGCGACTTCGGACTGTTTGCAGCCTTTGCCATCCTCGGCACCACGCTGTTCTCACTCGTCTATCTGCCACAGATGCTCAACAGCACTGAAGGCACTTTCCCACGATTCATCGACAGCATCAACAACTATCCCTTCGACCGCAAGAAACCCCTGCTGGCAGCCATCTGCCTGCTGGCTGTTGTAGGCATTGCTGCCTTCATCGCTGGCGGTACGCACTTCGATGCCGACATGCACAACCTGGGCTACGACCATCCAGAGGTGAAACACTCGGAAGACCTGATGCGCGACAAGACCTATACAGGCGACAAGACCAAGTATTTTGCCAGCCAGGGACGCACGATGGAAGAGGCGCTGGCCCATTTCGCCATCCTGAGCCATAAGCTCGACTCGCTGCAGCAACTGGGACTGGTGAAAGGCTATACGCCCACCAACCAGATCTTCGTTACCCTCGACCAGCAGCAGCAGCGCATCGACGCCTGGCACCGCTACTGGACTGACGAACGCCTGCAGACGGTGCGCCGCCTGATAGCTGAGACCGCTCCTGCTGCAGGACTGCGGGCAGAGGCCTTCGAGGCTTTCTTCTCAGCGGCCACTGCCGACTATGCTCCTGACGCACTCTACGAGGCGGACATCGTACCCGCTGGCTACCAGTCGACGCTGATGGAGCGATCGTACGACGGCACCTATCTCTGCTTCACGTCGGTGCGTTGTGCCAACGACTCCGTGCGCAGCAGCGAGAGCGACTATATCCGCATCTGCGACGCCATAGCCCAGGAACCCACGCTGATGGTGCTCGACACCTACTACTATACCACCGACACGCTGATGGCCATGAGCCGCGACTTCGACCGGCTGCAGTGGCTCTCCATGGGATTCGTATTCGTGGTGCTGTTGCTGTCGTTCAGGTTCAATGTCAAGCACTCGCTGCTGGCATTCATGCCCATCCTGCTCAGCTGGCTCATTGTCCTGGGGGCTATGAACCTGTTCAACCAGCAGTTCAACCTCATCAGCATCATCATATCGACATTTATCTTCGGCATAGGTGTCGACTACAGCATCTTCGTGATGCAGGGACTGAGGGGCGGACAGCTGGCCTATCACAAGACGGCCATCCTCTTCTCGGCCATCACGCTGCTGGTCACCGTAGGCAGCATGCTGCTGGCTGTGCATCCGGCCATACGCAGCGTGGGATTCTCTACCCTCGTAGGACTGTCATCGGCTATTGTGCTCTCTTATGTCGTGCAGCCTGCGGTATTCAGGAAGTTAAAAGATAAAAGTTAAGAGTGGGCGATGAGATACGATGTAGTGGTCATAGGCAGCGGACTGGGAGGTCTGATCTGTGCACGACAGTTGGCACAGAGCGGCAGGAGCGTGGTGGTGCTCGAGCAGCATCGCGTACCGGGAGGCTGTCTGCAGAGCTACCGCAGGGACGGGCTTGACTTCGACACCGGCCTGCACTATGTGGGAGGTCTGGCTGACGGTCAGCCGCTACACGATGACTTCGAGGCGCTGGGACTGCTGCAGCTGCCTTGGCAACGGCTCGATGCTGACGGCTTCGACCGTATCACCATTGGGGAGCAGACGTTCTGTCTGGCTGAAGGCTATGAACACTTTGTCGACCTGCTGGCTGCTCACTTCCCACAGGAGCGCGAGGCACTGACGGAGTACGTGAAGATGCTGCAGACAGTGGCGCAGAATGACGACAACGCGATGCAGTACCTGGCGACCAACGCCTACGAATACCTGACCACGCTGTTCAGCGACCCCTTGCTCGTCAATGTGGTGTCGGCTGCAGCGATGCGTATGGAACTGCGACGCGAGTCGCTGCCGCTGTTTATCTACGCCCACGGGCTGAACAGCTACGTTCAGAGCAGTTGGCGACTCAAGGGCAGCGGCAACCTGATTGTCGACTCGCTGGTGCGCGACATCACAGCCGCAGGCGGCGAGATATGCTGCGGACAGGAAGTGACGGAGCTGAAAGTACACGAGGGCAGCATTGTGGCTGCCTGTTGCCAGAACGGCACCACCGTCGAGGGACGGCTCTTCGTCAGCGATGTACACCCCCAGCTGACCTTCGGATGGCTGAAAGAGCCGGGACTGCTGAAGGGCATGTTCCGACGCCGTATTGCCGCGCTGGAGAACACGTTCGGACTTTTCACCGTCTCGCTAATCATCAGGCCCGGCTGTCTGCCGTACTTCAACCACAACAAGTATGTCTTCCGCAAGGCTAATGTGTGGTCGTTCCATGAGGACGATGGCGGGCAGACGTCGGCAGAAGGCGAAGTAGGCGGCGTGATGATTGGTGCCCGTGTGCCTGAAGACGGCTCACAGTATGTGCGGCAGATAGACCTGCTGACGCCTATGCCGTGGGGGCAGTGCAAGCCCTGGGAGCAGACAACGGTGGGACGCCGCGGAGAAGACTATGGACGGCAGAAAGAACGACTGGCTGACGAGTGCATACGGTTGGCCGAACGCGTAGTCCCAGGACTTGGAGCAATGGTGGAGAAGCGATATACCAGCACACCGCTCACCTGGCGCGACTATACCCTCTCACCCTGCGGGTCGGCCTTTGGGGTCAGAAAAGACTCCAGACAGCCGCTCATGACCATGCTCTCGCCCCGTACACCCATCGCCAACCTGCTGCTCACAGGACAGAGCTTGGCACTACACGGACTGGAGGGCGTGACGAAGACTGCGTTTAACACATTGAATATTATCAAACAAGCAAAGATATGAGTAATAAATATGCATTAGTAACAGGCGGAAGCCGAGGCATCGGCCGCGCTGTTTGTGTCCGGTTGGCCCAGGAAGGCTATCAGGTGTTGATCAACTATGCCAGCAACGAAGCAGAGGCCCAGCATACCCTGGAGCTCTGTGGGGGCAATGGCGAGCTCATGCCCTTCGACGTGAGCAATAGCCAGCAGGTGCGTCAGGCACTCAGCGACTGGCAGGCCGGTCATGATGGCGAGTATATCGAGGTGGTGGTGAACAATGCGGGCATCCGTCGCGACAACCTGATGGCACTGATGCCTGAGGACGACTGGCACCGCGTGCTCGACATCACGCTGGCGGGATTCTTCAATGTCACCCAGCCGCTGCTGCCCGCCATGCAGCTGCACAAGTTTGGGCGCATCATCAACATGGCCAGCGTCAGCGGACTGAAGGGACTGCCTGGGCAGACCAACTACTCTGCCGCCAAGGGGGGCATCATTGCCGCCACGAAGGCACTGGCACAGGAGGTGGCCCGCAGGGGCATCACCGTCAATGCCGTTGCTCCTGGGTTTATCAAAACCGATATGACTGAAGGACTGGACGAGGCCACGCTGAAAAAGCAAATCCCTGCACAGCGCTTCGGCACACCCGACGAGGTGGCGCATGCTGTTGCCTTCCTGGCATCCAGAGAGGCCGGATACATCACGGGAAATGTCATCTCCATCAATGGGGGACTGTACACTTAGTCGAGAGTCGCCAGCTCTCCCCTACTCTCTCACACCTCTTATTTAACACCGAAATGACAGTATTATAATTATGAAAAGGATAATCGTATTTTTAGCATTTGTTATTTGCCAGATGTCGCTTTGCCTGGCACAGAGCGTTACGCGTACACAGCATCGTACTGCTATTGCCCAGGATGCCGTGACTACGGGAACAATGACTGTCAGGAAGCCTGACTACATCAGTATTTCAACCAATCAGGATAAGGAACAGCTGATTATGGACGGCACCAAGTTCACGATGACCGTTGGCGGCAAGAAGCATAAGACCGACAGCCGCAAGAATGCCCAGTTTGCCACCTTCCACGAGGTGCTGAAGGCTGTCATCAACAATCAGCCCATCCCTGAAAGCAGTGAGGTTGCTGTGACGACAAAGAACAAGCAGAAGACCATCACTATTACCCCGGCAGGCAAGAAGCGTCGCCAGCTGTTCACCTCGTTCCAGTTGACCATCGACGAGCGCACGTCTGCCATCCGTCAGCTCCGCATGAATGAGCGCGGCGGCAACTATGTCAGCTATGATATCAAGTAAGCCCCGAAACTTAGCAAACCAGAATAGATTTGTCAAAGATATTTAACCTACTGATAATGCTGCTCCTATGCCTGCCCCTGCAGGCCCAGCAGCTGACGGGTGTTGTCGTCGATGCAGAAACCGGCGAGGGCATCCCTATGGCAAGCGTCATCTACAAGGGACACAATATCGGGAAGGTGGCCGACATCAACGGACACTTCGAAATCGTGCGCCATCCCGGATGGAACCTCACCATCAGCGCCGTAGGCTACAAGGGCCGCATCATTCCTGTGAAGGAACGTACCAAGGTGCCCATGAAGATTGAACTGAAGCCCGACGCCCAGCAGCTGGCCGGTGTGACCGTGAAGGCCCACAAAGGCCACTACAGCCGCAAGAACAATCCTGCGGTGGAGCTGATGAAGCGGGTGATTGCCGCCAAGAAGCAGAGCGACCTGAAGCAGCACGACTACTATCGCTATACCCGATACGAGAAGCTGACACTGGCCCTCAACGACCTGACGCCTGAGCAACTGGAGAAAAAGCCCTTTGCCAACAAGAAATGGCTGCTCGACCAGGTGGAGAAGAGCCCCTATACAGGAAAGCTCATCCTGCCCATCAGCGTCGACGAGACGGTGGCACAGCACATTTACCGCAAGAAGCCCAAGTCCGAGAAAACCATCATTACCGGACAGCAGTCGTCGGGCATCAACGACTTCTTCCAGACTGGCGACATCATCAATGTGACGATGAAGGACGTCTTCACAGATGTCAATCTGTACGACGACCAAATCCGCCTGCTGCAGTATCCCTTCACCTCGCCCATAGGCAAGGATGCCATAGGCTTCTACCGCTTCTATATCGAGGACACGCTGAAGATAGAGCGCGACTCCGTCATCCATCTCCACTTCCTGCCCAACAACCAGCAGGACTTCGGATTCCGTGGCGACATCTATATTCTCAAGGACTCCAGCTATCACGTACGCCGCTGCGAGCTCACCATCCCCAAGCGCTCCGACGTCAACTTCGTTGAGAACATGCGCATAGAGCAGGAGTTCACACAGCTCGACAACGGCGAGTGGGTGCTCACACGCGACGACATGATCACGGAGATGAAGTTTGCCAGCTTCCTGCAGAAAGCCCTCGTCACGCGCATCACCCGCATGTCCGACTACAGCTTTTCCGAGCTGCCCAAGCAGCTCTTCAAAGGCCATCGCAGAGAGGAGAAGGATGTCAATGCCGAGATGCGCGATGCCGAGTTCTGGAACCAGTACCGAGGGGTAGAACTGACCAAGAGCGAGAGCTCCATGGGCTCGTTCCTCGACAACCTGCAGAAGATAAAAGGCTTCAAGTATATCATCTTCGGACTGAAGGCCCTCATCGAGAACAGCATCGAGACGGGTACGCCCAACAAGATCGACCTCACGCCCGTGAACACCATCCTGAGCTACAACCGCTTCGACGGCTGGCGCTCGCGACTGAGCTTCGCCACAACGGCCAACCTCAACAAGCACTGGTTCTTCACCGGCTATTATGGACACGGATGGGGCAGCTATCGCAACTACTACAATGCCGAGGCCACCTATTCGTTCAATGCCAAGAACTATCTGCCCTGGGAGTATCCCAAGCGTACCATCTATGTGGGGTCTACCTACGATGTCAGTACGCCCAGCGACAAGTTCCTGCCTACCGACAAGGACAACTTCCTGCTGGCCTGGAAGTGGACCAGCATCGACAAGATGCTGCTCTTCAACCGCCAGCGCGTGGGCTTCGAATACGAGATGTATGGCGGACTGAAAACCAGTCTGGAGCTGAAGGCCGAGGAGTATGAGGCCTGCGGCAAGATGTCGTTCCGTACGATGGACCAGCCCAAGGTCGACTATCAGGCGATGACCAACCACCACGAGTTCCTGCGCACCACCGAGCTGAAGGCCGAGCTGCGCTATGCTCCTGGCGAGACCTACATCAACAACAAGCAGCGGCGCACCACCATCAACCGCGACGCACCCGTCTTCACCCTCAGCCACGTCTGGGGCATGAAGGGTGTGCTGGGAGCCGACTATACCAGTCATCTGTCGGAGGCCAAGATCTACAAGCGCTTCTGGCTCAACAGCTGGGGTAAGGTCGACGCCTATCTCAAGGGCGGCATCCAGTGGAGCAAGGTACCCTACCTGCTGCTCAGCATGCCCATGGCCAACACGTCGTTCGTCATCGAGGAAGAGATGTTCAGCCTCATCAACAACATGGAGTTCCTCAACGACCGCTATGCCTCGCTGATGCTCTCGTGGGACATGAACGGAAAGCTCTTCAACCGCATACCGCTCATACGCCGAGCCAAGTGCCGCGAGTACTTCGGAGTCAACGTGCTCTGGGGCAACCTCACCGACAAGAACAATCCCTTCCTGGCCCAGAATGCCGGCAGCAGCCGACTGATGTACTTCCCAGAGGGATGTCATGTGATGGACCCCAACAAGCCCTACGTCGAGGTCATTGTTGGAATCCACAACATCTTCAAGCTCATTCAGATAGAATACGTACGCCGCCTGACCTATCTCGACCTGCCCACCAGCCAGAAGTGGGGCATACGCTATATCTTCAGAATGACGTTCTGACACCGAACTCCCAGCAGCAGGAGCCCGGACTCATCTACGCCCGCAGGAAGGCCACCTTATGGCGGTTGCCCTGCGGGCGCACTGCGAAGTGCAGCCAGTAGGTGCCGCGAGGCGAACGCTCCAGCAGCAGCTCGTCGAAGTCCTCTGTCGACTCATCGCTGATGTCCAGCAGGATGCAGGCATAGCGGATAAGCTGCTCCTGACCGCTCACTCTGATGTCAGCAGCGCAGCCCGCCAGGTGGTTCGAGGCTTTGGCACCGCCCACGGCCCTGTTCACCGTCTCCGAGCGATAGCCGCTGTTGATAATCAGCGGATCATCCCCCTCGCCATACCTCTCGTTCCAGCGCCGCCGCAGCCGTTCCAGCCATCGGCACAGCCGCTGCAAGTTCTCTACTTCTTTTTCTCCAGGCACATTCTCTGCCTTCACACTTGTCTTACAAAGCTCTCCGAGCGTAAAATGCTCGGAGAGTCTCATTTCCTTATTCATTTCTTTCATTTCTTATTTGCGACAGCATTAAGCATTATACAATAATTTCCTTCATCACCTTCTTGTACCTCCCCTGCTTCACGCGCGCCACGAAGCCATGCTTCAGCCATCTGTTACACTGCTGACGGGCAGCATCCTGCTCGATGTCAAGAATCTGCATCACCTCTTTGGCCGTAAACTGCTCTGGCAGTTCTCTGTACGCATCTGCATTCTTCGTGTTTCTGCGTCTTGGCACATATTCGCGCTCCGCATTGTCCCACGAGTCCTGCAGCATCTGCCCGAAAAAGTAGTCCTGGAAGTAGATCACCGCGTCGTACATCAGTGTGGCGAACTTCAGGTCATCGTCCGTAATCTCCAGCTTCCCCGTCTTCCTGAACGCGTCATACTGTCGGCAGACAATGCGCGGCACAGTAAACCACGTGGCGTAGAACACCGCTCTCTTCCTCAGGTAGTCCAGCACCAGGTCGCCCGCAGCCTCCGCCTCCTGTGCACTCAGCTCGCACAGGTCGTACACATGGTCCACCAGCCTGCCCAGCGGCAGCTCGCCATGCAGCTGCTCCAGCTTGAATCCCCACTGCTTCAGTGCCTCGTCCGCCTGCCAGTCCACCACGCGCTTGCGCAACATCTGGAAGTTCGCCCGCTCCATCTGGAAGATGGCCACGCGCGAGCACAGTCCGTCGTTGATGTTCCTCAGTGTGAACTTCTTGTGCAGACTGACGTTCGTGCCTGTGGTGACGCTGTTCCAGTAGACGGGCAGGATGTCGTTGATGGAGTCGCCGTTGGCATAGTCCACACCCGACAGCTCGTTGTGGAAGGCCTTCAGCTCCAGGTCGTGCTTGCCTATCCATGCCCCTCCGCTCTGTGCTGTGATGCTCGAGTCCAGCTCCGAGTCGAACATATACAGGTGCAGGGGCAACTGCTCGCCGTCCACCAGCTCCTTCGCCCTTTTCAAGCGCCGGAAGAAGATGTTGTTCGAGGTCTTCGTCGGCAGGTAGCGTATCATGCCCTCCGGCTCCACCAGCGCGTCCTGCCGCTGCGCCTTCGAGCTGGTGCCGCGCTTCTTCTGCTCCTGCTTGTAGCGCGTCTCCTGCGCCCTCACCTCCGCATCCTGCGCCCGCATCGAGCACATGATCTGGTCGTCCAGGTGCTTGGCAAACGACTTTCCGCTGGCAGGGTGGCCGATGATGAGCACCTGCGGGTTCATCCGCTGCCGCGCCCCGTCGTAGTGCTCATACCAGCAGCGCGTCATCAGCGTACAGTACATGGCCCCGGCGGCAAACACCGCCCCCAGCCAGTTCTCGCGGCTCACTCCCCTACAGGCGTCGGCATAAGGGGTGCCAAGCAGAGGCTCCAGCCTTTCAGCGAACTGCGCGTAAGGGATTTCAGTCCCTGCCACAGGTCGTCCAGCTGTTCGGGTGTCGCCGCCATGAATACCCACACCTTCAAGCACCCCCGCGAGCCTTTTCGGGATGTCTTTGTAGAGCTGACGTCCGCAAGCCGTATCAGCAACACCTCTGACCTCCCCCTCGCCGCGCTCGCGGATGATGTCCTGCACAAATCCGCACAGCTCAAGCACTCGAGCGACATTCGCCGCACTGTTGTCTGTGATATACCGCAGGTCGAGAGCCAGCTGCAGCATCGTTCGGTGGCGATCTCCAGGGGCTGGCGCACCTCCCTTGGCTTCCTGCCACGCTTCGCAGATGCGTCGGTACGGCACTCCGTGGTACACATATTCTCCTTCTTCATTCTTCTCCAGTGTTATGTTACTACTCTTCTCTTCCGTCTGACCAGCTTCGCTGGCCGTCATGACTTTTTCGTTTCCCTTCTTGTCCGTAGCCTGTGAACGACCGTCTCTATATAGAGCAGCAAATCGCTCATCATACTCCTTGTTCTCATACGTAAACAGTTCCTTGTCCAAATACAGGATGTTCTCTTCCGACACACAGAATGACAGTCTGCTGGCATCCTTGCAGCTCTCGTCCATAGTCACCCCCAGCCTCTCGGCCATCCAGTGCTGGTTGTCTGCCAGGTTGCCCACCGTGGCATCCGCCTTGAACACCAGTCTCAGGCCCTTGCCCGACGGTGTCACGTGCACCAGCAGGACACCCCACTGCTTCAGGTCGCCATGAGCCCTGACCCATTCGCCATAGAGCTCCTGCGGAGCCTCCACATGGTCCACGTCCAGCATCACCAGACCGTTCAGCCGGGCAGTCTCCTGCTTGCGCCACAGCCCCTTCTTGCCGCTCTTCGATGTCGACTCCCCGAAGGTAGCCTGGAAGATGAAGGCGGGCAGGGCACGCTTCTTCTTCGCGTCGCCCGTAGCCCGGTATTCTTCTTCGCGCTGCTTCACTTTCGGGTCGCGCACCAGCTGCCAGAACAGCTCCTCAGTGCACAGTTCCGTCGGAAGGAACAGACTGCGTTGAATACTAAACATCCCTTACACCTTGTCTATCAGTTCAGCGTCCTGCGCAGCCATCAGCAGCTCCGTCAGTTCCGTAGCCTGGCGTCTCAGCTCCCTCGCAGAGCGGATGCGCCCCATGCCCCTGTTGGCACTGACGAATATCTTGTGTTTCTTCACGCTACGCTTCAGCCACCCGCTCGATGTCACAAACAGCGTCTCGTCCTTCTGCCTGTTGCGGTGGCGCATGTAGGGCCTGAAGCTCGTGTCGCCCGTCATCGGGTCATAATACAGCGCACCCTCCAGCCGCTTCTTCTCTACCAGCAGGTCCATGATTTCGTTTTCTATACTCACCTTTCTTTTCAGAATCATACGCTACATCCTTTCTTTTATCATGCTTCCACCTCTACGCTCATCTGGAGCTTCGTGCGTCTGTAGTCACGCTTGAAGCCCCCGCGGCGGCTGCGACGTTCCTTCAGTGCCACCACCTCGCGCTGCAGCTCCACCTTCGTCTTGTCCGTGAAGGTCCGCAGCAGCTTCGACACCTCACGTCCCCGACGGTGTGACTTTCCGTTCAGCAGCACGTGGTAGATCAGTCCCTCAACCAGCTGTCCTTCGCTATCGTACAGATAGCCCTTCTGTCCTACTTCCAACACATAGCCCTCAGCCTGTGTCTTTACCATAATCTCTGTCTTGTTCTTGTTCATACGCTAAAACTTTTTAATGTTATTGATAAATGTTTTGTTTTCATATCGGGTCTGTCCCTGCTGGTCCTGCCAGTCGCGGACTCCCGTCGAGAGTTGAGTGCGCACCCTGTCGCCCTCGTTCAAATGTCCCACAAGCGAGCGGGCGTAGTCGCCCGTTGCCTCTGCATAGATGGTGTCTACACCGTCAGTCAGCACGAAGCCCATGCTCGTAAACACCCTTGGCTGACCCTGTTGGTCAGTGTACTGCCTGTCCTGGATAGGCAGCAGCTTCTGAATCTTCATTGTTTTTTCCATTTTGCTCTATTTAATGATATATCTTGAACCGTGCTTCAGTTCGAAATCCCTTCGTATGCTTTCTACGCTGGCCGGTTCCGTTTCCTTCCCCTTGCCGATAGCGTTAAGCTCGGAGGTGCGTACCTCCATCAGAGAAAGCTGATATTCCCTACGCTGCACCTTACCACGCTGGCAGCCCAGAATTTTCAGCCCGTCGCTCATTGACCAGTCGTCGCACACCGCTTTGCCCTTGACATGTTTGCCTGTCAGCAGACAGCAGCGTCGTTCCTGATCGTCAAATCCACGGTTGTGGCACGAGCCACAACACTTCTTAATCATTATGCCATAATCGTTGGCAATCATCTCACTTGCTTTCTTCATTGTAATTAGTTTTAATTCGTGTAATTTGTGAAATTCGTGTTCGTTTTCTCCTCCTCGGCCTTCCGAGTGTGTCCGTTGTGTCAGCGATGTCAAACAGCTCTGTCGTTAGGTCTTTTGTCCTTTCGACAATGCAAAAGTACTGTGACTTTTTGACCTGTGAAAGACCAGTCATGTGCCGTGTCGAACACTCTGTCGATATGTTCCTTATTTTGTCGAACATCCTGTCGAACCCTGCCTTTTTGCCTTGTTATATGCAGCGACAAACTGTATGGCAACATTCCTCCTTCTTCTTACCTCACAAGGCTCATCAGTGTCACTGAACGTCCACGTAGGATACACATCCTCCACCTTATTAATATTGCTTGATATAGTGTCTCTACAAGGCACATCCTCTACACCCAGCACTTTCAGGTATTTCACGAACGCATTCGACGAACGGAACCCCTCGATACCATCTACAGCATACTGGTTGATAGCAGCCATGATCCATGTGAAGTCATAAGGATGTACTATCACCTTGTTCTCACGCAATGTCGTCAAGGCAGCCAGCAGACATTGGTCGCAAAACTCTATAGAGTCGTCACAATCGTCAGTAGCCACAACTTCCATGTCTGGAATGTGTTCTGCCCACTGCTTCACCAGTTGAGCAATCTCCTCTGTTACTCTTAATGTAATCTCTTTCATAGTTCCGAAGTTGTTGTGAGCAGTGTTGAGCTTGTCGACTTTTCTCCTAGGTAACTCTCACACAACTCGGATTCTATATTTTTTATATGTTCACGCGAGGACTATCCTTTGCGTGGCTTCGAGGTTTTGACACCTGTTCACGGCACAAAGGTAGAACTGATTATTCGTTTTATCAAGAAAAATCATCAGTACAAAAAATCTCTCTGAAACCTGCTAAGTTTCAGAGAGATACAACCATTTGGGATTATTTGGATTTATATCATTGTTTCTGTTTGTAAGCTACCTCCACAAATAATCTTTCTTGCATACTGCCTAATTGTTCCATGACATATTGGGTAGTCCACCTTGACAATGGAGATCTATAATCGCTTGAGCCCTCGTCAATGTATCGTTTTAAGGACTCCTCTTTGGGCTTCTCGACAATTGTTGCAAGTGCTTTAGCCAAATCTACAGAAGTTGTTCCAAGTGTAAACACTTTGCCTGTAGATTTCAGCATACCCAACATCTGACACAATAACGTATACTTTGACTGTCCTTTCAGTTTGTTCTGCACTTCGATTTTGTATACACCATAGAATGCTTCACGTAAGTATCTTGTCAGGAAATCTTTTGCAACTTCCTCTTTGAGTAAACTATTACAGTTTTCTATTACCTTCAAAGCATCATTCAATACTGATTCTAATAAGTCGTCCTCATAGAAGCGCAGATGCTTCTTCAACTTTGGCTTGCATTGGGCCATATCTTCATGGATATGCAATAGCATATAATCGAAATAAATGAGACTATCCCCCTGCTCGTCATGAAGACTCCTATAATGTTTATAGATGTATTTACCTAATCTCGTATAATCAAGACAAAGAATATCTTCTTTAAAGTAAACGTATTTCGAAAAGCGAGCACATTCTGTTTTGATATCCTCTGGCACCTCCATACCCTGTTCCAGCGCATCTTCAGATATATTGATAAGACTGTTTGCTATATCTCGATTTACAGGCTTGACATCGTAACTGAATACACCACTAGCTAGCATCTTTAATATCTCTTGATCTCGTTTGTCTTTCAGCACCTGAAAATTCTGATAGTCATGTTCTTCTTTCCATTTATCGTAATCATTGATAGCACTTTCAGGATACAAGTCATCATCTCTAAACAGAAAAGCATACCAGAAATCTTCATATTGGAAGTCTTTGATATACTTCTTCTTTCGGTCGATACTAAAAAGAAGGGAGAATGTATTCTTTATACAATCACTGAGAGCATATACAATGTCACGAGGTGAAATGTTTGCTTCACTACACAGGTAACGTAAACCTGTTTTGAATCTTCCTGCATTCTCTGAGGTAAAAGAGTAGTCTTCTTTATCTAATGGGAAAACGTCTATCAACTTGTTGATATCTGCGTCATTACTGGGATCCTCTCTGTATAGTGATTCATCAAGCAATTTATTAAATGCAAAACGTTTACCACTATAAGGTGATATATCGAGATACGCATCTTCATAATCTAAAGACGTTTCTATTTGTTCATTGATTTCAGCTAAATCAGATACTAACTGATATAACTCATTAACCAAACCTGTAGCATACATACGCCGTGAAATTGGTGACAACTCATCGAAATGGCTGTCAACAAACTCCAGATGTAGTAATAGGAATTCTATTTTTTGATATAATAGCATCTTAGGTCTTGTATATTGAAAGCGTGAGCACATCAGGCAATGCAAAATCACTCCAGGCTTTGCCGACCTTGACAGACTTCCACACTGCACAAATGATGCTCACGCTGTAGTTATTACTTCTACGCGCAAGCGCCACTTGTCGCTTTGTCAGTCTGCGTCTGTCTTTTCTCTTGTTTGGCAAATTTGGAGTGATCAGATGAACGCTGCTACCTTGTTGGCGACTCGCTTTCTTGACTACCTATAGGGATAGCCTCCTTTTATCTCTCGTTCTTATTCGTTCGTATTCAGGAATTTTGTTAAGTATGCTTTCAGCTTGTCAATGACAGTCTGCTTCTTCTCGCCACTTTCGGGCAGGAAGGGATTCACGGGAGGCAGTATCTTGGCAATGCCTGTGCCAGTCTCAGTCACATAGCCATCCTTGAAGGCTCGCTGCATAAAGGCTTCCGTTTCTGCAGGCTTCAGTCGCTCTTCTGCGATGATGGTGTTCAGCTGTCTTTTCTTCTCTTCTTCTATAAACGCTTCCCAGTCGTCACCCACATTCTTGCCCTTTTCGGGAGTCATGCTTTCAATGAACTTCTCTATCAGGTCGCGTTTGTCTCTCATGTCAGGGCTGGCTTCCACCTGTTTGCGAATGCTCACTATGATGGTCTTATCCTGACAGTTAGTGTCATGATACTGTTGAACCAGTTGCAGGATATAGCTGATGTTCACCTGTATCTGCTTCACCAGTTCCATTTCGAAAACGATATCATCTGTTATCGATTCATTATCACCTCCTGGCTTTGGTGTGAACTCACCATGCAGCGTTGTGTACCATCCTCGATAGTCTTGGAACTGCGATTCAGACAATAACAACTTATCGCCCTCGAAATCATCAAAGGCACTCAGCACATTTCTCAGTCGTAGGAACTCACCAAACAAGCGTATGAATGCTTTCTTGGTTTCCTCGTCCAGAATATTCGCAATCTTCTCAACAGGATATTGCTCCAGCAAACGTTTTACAAGTTCAGTATATGGCTCGTGGAAATTGCCTTTCTCGTCCTCATAGCCTGTCTTGTAATACTCATCGAACGACTTCATAAACACCAGTCCGCTTGCCTTTTCGTCACCAAAGATGGCAAGACTCTTGTTGGTCGCCTCTTCCAAATTACGGAAGCAGACGATGTTGCCACAGTTCTTGACTGCATTCAGTATTCGGTTCGTTCTACTATAGGCTTGCAGCAGTCCGTGCATCTTCAGGTTCTTATCCACCCAAAGCGTGTTCAGCGTCTTGGCGTCGAAACCCGTCAGGAACATTCCCACCACTATCAGAATGTCTATCTGTTTGTTCTTCATGCGGAGCGAGACATCCTTGTAGTAGTTCTGGAACGAGTCACCATCCGTCGAATAGCTGGTGCCCCATGTCTGGTTATAGTCCTTGATGGCAGCGTCCAGCGCGTCGCGGCTCTGCTTATCCATCTTGCCTGCATCTTCTGGATTCTCGTCCTCCTGTGTTCCCCATTCGTCCTCTTCTGGCTCATTGGCTGAATAGGTAAAGATGGTGGCTATTTTCAGATCGGGAGTGCCAGGCTCTGCCAACTGCTTCTTGAACTCATTATAATATTGTATGGCAGTAGGTACAGCATCAACGGCAAGAATACTATTGAATCCTCTCGTTTTCACTTTAGCCTTCTGTTCCTCGGCCTTTCTACCTTTCTTGATGACATCCTCCACATTCAGGAGTTTGTTCATACCGTAAGCCTCTGCACCCTGCTTGGTCTTTTCTGCAAAGTGTTCTATGATGTATCGGGTGATGATGCTGATGCGTTGCGGATGATGCAAAGCCTCGTCTTTGTCGATGCCCCACACCTGCTTGCGCTCCACATCGTTTTTCATCTTCATGGTGCTTTCGTAGTCCACATGGAATCGAAGCACGTTCTTGTCCCTGATGGCATTGATGATGGTATAGGTATGCAAGGGTCTTGTTGGCTTGCCTTGATCGTCAGGCTCACCACCAAACAGCTGCGCTGTCGTAGAGTATTTGCTGCCTTTGTGCGCATTGACGGCAAAGATGGGAGTACCCGTAAAACCAAACATCAGGTATTTCTTGAATCGCTTGGCAATTTCCTGGCGCATATCACCAAACTGGCTCCTGTGACACTCGTCGAATATCAGCACGATGTTCTCTTTCTGCAATATCTCGCGCAGACGCTCGTCATTGTCGTAGAACTTAGGCTTCATCAGGTTCGACAGCTTCTGTATCGTCGTGATGATGATGTGACAGTCGTCACGCTTCAGCTGACTCAGCAGCACCCTTGCCGACGAGTTGGAGTTGGCACAGTCCTTCTCAAAGTTGTCATACTCCTTCATGGTCTGGTAGTCCAGGTCCTTTCTGTCCACCACAAACAGCACTTTCGACACCTGCTCCATCTTCGAAGCCAACTGGGCAGTCTTGAAGGAGGTCAGCGTCTTGCCCGAGCCTGTGGTGTGCCAGATGTAGCCACCAGCCTTGATGGTTCCTTGCCAACGGTTATAGATAGCCGTCTGTATGCGTTGCAGTATCTTTTCCGTTGCTGCTATCTGGTAGGGGCGCATCACCAACAACTGCTTATCCACATTGAACACACAATACTTCGTCAGGATGTTCAGAATGGTATGCTTGGCAAAGAATGTCGTGGTAAAGTCCCTCAGGTCCGTCAGCAGCGTGTTCTCCTGGTCCGTCCAATAGGAAGTAAACTCAAACGTATTGCCATCCGTCTTGTGCTTACGAGGCCCGCCGTCTGCCTCTTTCTCCTTGGCATAGCGGGTAGTGTTCGAGTAGTATTTCGTTTCCGTTCCGTTGCTGATAACGAATATCTGTACATAGTCGAACATAGCCTTGCCTGCCCAGAAGGAATCCCTCAGATAACGGTTTATCTGGTTGAAGGCCTCCTTGATAGCCACCCCTCTGCGCTTCAGTTCGATATGCACCAAGGGCAGACCATTGACCAATATGGTTACGTCGTAGCGATTCTTATGGGCACCATCCTCCACCTCATATTGGTTGATGACCTGCAGACGATTGTTATAGACATTCTGCTTGTCTATCAGCTTGATGTTCTTCGTCAGTCCATTGTCCAGTGTCAGGTTCAGCACGTAGCCTTTGCCCTGTATCATCTCCGTCTTATCGACAATGGTCATCTGCTCATTCGAAATCATAGGTAGCAGCCGGTTCCATTCCGAGTCGCTCAGCACCACCTCGTTCAGCAGTTCCAGCTGATGGCGCAGATTCTTCAGCAGCCCGGCTTCATCCTTGATGTGGGCATACTCATAGCCCTGCCCTTGAAGCTGCTTAATCAGCGACTTCTCCAGTGCAGCCTCGCTCTGGTATCCCTCAGCAGGTTTAGGCTCCACCTCGTAGTGCGCCATCACCGTCTGGTTCTCCTGTTCTACTATGATTTTATAGTCGTCCATTTATCAACCCTCCTTAGACTTATTCACAAATCATCTATAGAATTGTTTTCATGAGATTTATCATTCGCATAATCAATATAGTCAATATGCAAGTATACTTCTTTTATATAATCGAATTCTGGCTTGCTTGCATACATATCAATACCACCTAAAATGCCCCTTCTAGTTTTAGGAATTAACATAGACAAAGTAGGTAGTTCATTTTTCTCTCCATTTTCACTAATAGCTCTATCATATTTTGAAAGTAATTTCCTATTAAAGTCGTTAAATTTATAATTCCACTTTTCTTCATCTAAGCATGTTATAACAACTTTTGCACGATATACGATTTTGCTTTTTACATCATAATAAATATATACATCAGCTCTCTCACCAGAAAAGACACCTGTAAATGCCCTAAGGCCACCAGACAAGCCTTTACTGGTTTTCATATCGTATGAAAGACCTTTATTCTTTAGTTTCGCTTGAAATTGAGTTATAGTACCATTAAGTGGTATGCCCATAAATTTCAAGTGTTCTTGTTGCGCGTGTACAAAAGCACAACTATAGACAAAAAGGAATAGTAAAAATAGTTTTCTCATATCATTCAAATGTTAATAGTTTATTCCTATAATATTCATATTGCTTTTCGCGCTCTTTTAGCTGCGCTTCCAAGTTCTGTATAGAGGCCTCGAAAGTATCGAGGATTGAGACAATGCGCTGCTGCTCGGAGAGTGTCAATAATGGTACATAAATCTTCTCAACAACAGGATTGTCTAAGGTTGGTATTCCTGCATGTCTAACTTGAGACTGAAGGTAGTGAGTCTTTGTTTCCAAATAATAGTAAAGGAACTTATTATTTATAGAATCCGACTGAGATATACAGAAACATCCATCAGAAGACCAAAATTTCCTATCGCAATATCCAACTGTCCCCGCTGAAGCACCGACATTTATTATCATAACCGTATTTGCTTCACGATTATATTGGCTATAGAATCCTAAAGGTTCTATTCCTCCATGAAAGACAGGATAAGGTGCCTCTTCGTCAAGCATATTTTTTGTTAGTCGCTTACCTCTTAGAACCTTTGTCATTTCTCCCAACGTCTTCATTTCCACCCCAGGCTTTCCTTCAAGGTCGACGAGTTGGTCACGATAATATTCGTATTGTTTTCTTCGCTGGGCTATCTGCTCCTTTAGGTTGTCTATTGCAAAAGTGAAGGTATCAAGAATTCCCACTATCCGAGTCTGCTCTTCAAGTGGAATGATAGGTATCTGATATTCATTTCTTATTACTGAAGGATGTGCCTTATGGTTATAATCAAATATTATATTTGTCCATTCTTCGAAAAGTAAATAATACAAGAATTTTGTATTTAGTTTATTTCCATCGTTTACTTTAAGCCAACCACAGACATTAGTTACAGAATATTTTAACCCATTACGATAGAATAGTTTTCCTCCACCATCTATACTCCATGTTATTCGTTCGTCATCAAACATATATTTCCCATATCTTCCTATCTCCCCATTATTTTGAGAAGAACTTGAATATACAGGAAAATCACCTGGACAATCATTCATGTCAATTTTACTAATAACTTGCCCACGGCCTAATGTCAGGATACCACTATCTTCAACCTCTCCTAATTTCTTCCACTCCACCATACTCTACTCTCCTAATTCATTAATGATAGTTGCGATTTTGGCATTCAGCTCATTGCCTTCAGCAACCAACGCCTTGAGCTTAGCATTAACCTCCGTGATGTTGATGACTTCGCGAGTGTCTTCCTGTTCTACATAGCTGCTGACGCTGAGATTGCAATCATTCTCTAAGATATCGTCATTCTTCACGAGTTTTGCCAAATACTGCTCATCTTTGCGTTTAGCAAACAGCTCCATAATCTTGTCCTGATGCTCAGGCAGGAGGACATTCTTGTTGCCATCCTTTTGGAACAACTTGCTGGCATCGATGAAGAGGACATTCGCATCCTGCTTGGCACTTTTCTTCAGCACAATGATACAGGTAGCAATACCCACACCAAAGAAGAGGTTGGCAGGCAGCTGGATAACGGTATCTACGAAGTTGTTCTTGATGAGATACTGGCGAATCTTCTTTTCGTCACCACCACGATATAGAACACCAGGAAACTCTACTATTGCAGCTGTGCCTTTTTCGCTGAGGTGCCAAAGCA
>CAMNPM010000036.1 GCA_946548065.1 uncultured Prevotella sp.
TCGCCCGTTGCCATTTGTGTGCGACGGGCTTCTTTCTGTTGCTGGCTGGCCGCCTCCTCCGCCTGGGTGGTGGCTGATTCCTGGCTGGCCGCCTGTTCGTGCTGGGCCGCCTGTTCGTGCTGGGCCGCCTGTTCGTGCTGGGCTGTCTTGGGCTGCTGGCGATGACTGTACTGCTGGCGCTGGCGTCCCACCTCGTCGCGCGACTGCTGTTCTTTCTTGTCGGCAGCGTCCTGTACGGCTTTGCGCACCTTCTTGAAGTGGTTGACGATGTAGCTTCCTGTCAGCAGGAGTATCAGTACGATAAGCAGAATGACAAACAATAGAACGTCCATAGTGATAAGCGGGATAGGTTAGTAGTTATTTCTTTTGCTGGATATGTGTGTAGACAGAGAGGAAGACATACCATGCGATGATGGCCGCCAGACCGCTGATTCCCAACAGCAGGAGGAAGGGTAGGCAGGTAACGAGGAAGATGTACTTGACTTCGTTGCCTTTCCATCCCCATGTCTTGAACTTGAGTGCAAACATAGGAATCTCGCTGACCAGCAGGAAGCTGCTGACAAACAAGCCAAGGAAGACTGCATAGTAAAGAATCTGCGATGCAGCCAGATTCTCGCCCTGCCCAACGATGAGCGCAGCCCAGAAGAGGGCGTTGGCAGGTGTGGGCAGTCCGATGAATCCCATGGCCTGCCGCTCGTCGAGGTTGAACTTGGCCAGGCGTAGTGCTGAGAAGGCCGCCATGACGAAAGCCGCATAGGGCAGATAGTGCCACGGCAGGTATGCGATGCCCCCTTTGAGGAAGTCGAAGAGGATGGCGCTGGGTGCAAAGCCAAAGGTGATGCAGTCGGCCAGCGAGTCGAGCTCCTTGCCAATGGGCGAGCTGACGCCGAGTAGGCGTGCTGACATGCCGTCGAAGAAGTCGAATACGGCCCCGATGACGATGAACATCAGCGCTACGTGCCAGACCCCGCAGAAGGCCCAGTAGGTGGCAATACAACCTGATATCAGGTTCAGGCAGGTGATGGTGTTGGGTATATGCTTCTTCATCTCAGTTTGGCTATGACGGTTTGGTCGCCGGTGGTGGGCTGTCCCATGGTGACACAGGGCTTGGCCGTCAGCGGCAGGAAGACATCGACACGGGAGCCGAGCTTGATGAAGCCCATGTGCTCGTCGATGTAGCACTCCTCGCCCTCCTTGGCATAGGTGACGATGCGTCGCGCCATGGCACCGGCAATCTGGCGCACCAGGATGTCCTCGCCCTCAGGGGTGGTAATCATCACGTCGGCATGCTCGTTCTCCTCGCTGGCCTTGGGCAGCCACGCCTTGTGGTAGTTGCCGTTCTGGTGGTGGACGAACTTCACCTTGCCGTCGACGGGAAACCAGTTGGCATGAACGTTCAGCGGACTCATGAAGATGCTGATCATCAGTCGTTTCTCGTGGAAGTACTCGCTCTCGACAGCTTCCTCCAACACCACAATCTTGCCGTCGGCCGGAGCCACGACAATGTGCTCGGTGTCACCGTTGAAGTAGCGGATGGGGCAGCGGTAGAAGTTGAGTGCCATCATCCATGCAGCTCCGAAGGCGATGATGAATACCCAGAACGGGATGGGGTTGTCGATGAAATACCATAATGCACTGCCGATGCACAACAGTGCCAGCATGCTTAGAGTCAGTTCGTTGGTGCCTTCGCGATGTATCCTTATTTTCTTGAGTTTCTTGATTCTTTCTCCCATAGGAAGTTCTGATAGCTTTATGTTTTGTTTTGCAAAGGTACACCTTTTTTGTTAATCTTACAAATTTTTCACGCGATTCTTTTGGTATTCTCGTCTTTTAGCAGTAACTTTACACCTCAAAAACTGCAAAATGGAAGATTTCATACACTTACACGTACATACTTATTACTCTATTTTGGACGGTCAGTCGAGCATCAAGCGGCTGGTAGACAAAGCCATAGGCAACGGCATGCGCGGCATGGCGATTACCGATCATGGCGATATGTTCGGTATCAAGGAATTTCACGACTACGTAGGCGGCATCAACAAAGGCCGTAAGAAGGAGGGTCTGGAACCTTTCAAGCCCATCTTCGGTTGTGAGATGTATGTCTCGCGCTACGGCTCGAAGCTGTTGAAAGATGACAAGCGGCACCAGAGCGGCTACCACCTGATAGTGCTGGCCAAGAACTATAAGGGCTATAAGAACCTCATCAAGCTGGTGAGCCGTTCGTGGGTGGACGGTTTCTATATGCGTCCTCGTACCGACCGGGAGGATTTGGAGCGGTATCACGAGGGACTGATAGTCTGTTCGGCCTGTATTGCCGGTGAGGTGCCTGCAAAGATACTGAAAGACGATATTGCCGGTGCGCGCGAGGCCATAGAGTGGTATCACCGCGTGTTTGGCGACGACTACTACCTGGAACTGCAGCGGCATGAGGTGAAAGACCCCGCCCAGCGCGCCAACCGTGAGACCTTCCCCTTGCAGCAGAAGGCCAATAAGGTGCTCATCGAGCTGGCCCGCGAATATGGCATCAAGCTCATCTGTTCGAACGATGCCCATTTTGTAGACCAGGAGAATGCCGAGGCGCACGACCATCTGCTGTGCCTGTCGACCGGCAAGGACCTGGACGACCCTACGCGCATGCTCTACTCGAAGCAGGAGTGGTTTAAGACGCGCGAAGAGATGAACGAGGTGTTCAGCGACGTGCCGGAGGCACTGAGCAATACGCTGGAGATACTGGACAAGGTAGAGATTTACAGCATCGACCACGACCCCATCATGCCGTTCTTCCCTATTCCTGAGGAATTTGGAACAGAAGAGCAGTGGCGCCAGAAATTCACGGAGGAACAGCTGTACGAAGAGTTCACGCGCGACGAGAACGGTGAGAACCCGTTGCCTCGTG
This sequence comes from uncultured Prevotella sp., assembly GCA_946548065.1. GTDB lineage: Bacteria > Bacteroidota > Bacteroidia > Bacteroidales > Bacteroidaceae > Prevotella. The sequence goes on from CAMNPM010000036.1 coordinate 2,897, forward strand.
AGGAAGGTGAGAAAAAAATCAAGAAGCTGGGCGGCTACGACAAGCTGTACCGCATCAAGTTTGAGGCCGACTATCTGGCAGAGCTGGCCTATAAAGGAGCCCAGCAACGCTATCTGCCCAACGAAGAACTGACGGTAGAAAAGGTGGAAGTGAAGTTGGCGGAAGCAAATTCTTCATTCTTCATTCTTCACTCTTCACTCCCCAAGGAAGTGGACGACCGCATACGCTTCGAGCTACATATCATGAAGACGATGGGTTTCCCGGGATACTTCCTCATTGTGCAGGACTTTATCAACTCTGCCCGCGACGAGCTTGATGTATGGGTGGGTCCCGGACGTGGCTCGGCAGCAGGCTCGGTGGTGGCCTACTGTCTGGGCATCACCAAGATAGACCCGCTGAAGTATGACCTGCTGTTTGAGCGTTTCCTGAATCCCGACCGTATCTCGCTGCCCGATATCGATACCGACTTTGATGACGACGGTCGCGGTCGTGTGCTGAAGTGGGTAGAAGACAAATATGGTCATGAGAACTGTGCGCATATTATCACCTACGCCTCGATGGCCACGAAGAACTCTATCAAGGACGTGGCGCGTGTGGAGAAGGTGCCGCTGAGCATCACCAATGCCTTGTGCAAAGCCATTCCAGACAGGTTGAAAGACCCCCAGACGGGCGATGACCTGAAGATGAACCTGCCCAATGCCATCAAGTGTACCCCTGAGCTGCGCGAGGCCGAGGCCTCGACGGATACTGCCCTGCGCAACACCATCAAGTATGCCAAGATGCTCGAGGGCACGGTGCGTGGTACGGGTATCCACGCCTGTGGCTTCATCATCTGCCGCGACCCCATTAGCGACTGGGTGCCGGTGTCTACTGCCGACGACCCGGACTTCAAGGATACCAAGACCAACTGTACACAGTACGACGGCCATGTCATTGAGTCGACGGGACTGATCAAGATGGACTTCCTGGGACTGAAAACCCTCTCGGAGCTGAAAGAAGCCTGTGCCAACATCAAGATTACGCGCGGCATAGACATCGACCTGGACACCATTCCCATCGACGACCCGAAAACCTTTGAACTCTACCAGCAGGGGCGCACCATCGGTACGTTCCAGTTTGAGTCGAACGGCATGCAGAAATACCTGCGCGAGCTGCATCCCACGGTCTTTGAGGACCTCATAGCCATGAACGCCCTCTACCGCCCGGGACCTATGGACTATATTCCCTCGTTTATTGCCCGTAAGAACGGCAAGGAGGAAATCAAGTACGACATTCCCTGCATGGAGAAGTATCTGAAGGATACCTATGGCATCACCGTCTATCAGGAGCAGGTGATGCTGCTGTCGCGCCAGCTGGCCGACTTCACGCGAGGCGAGAGCGATGCCCTGCGTAAGGCAATGGGTAAGAAGAAGAAGGACATTGTCGACGCCATGAAGCCTAAGTTCGTAGAAGGCGGCAAGAAGAACGGACACGACCCGAAGATACTGGAGAAGATATGGGCTGACTGGGAGAAGTTCGCCTCCTATGCCTTCAACAAGTCGCATGCTGCCTGCTACTCGTGGGTGGCCTACCAGACGGCTTACTTGAAGGCCAACTATCCGGCAGAGTTCATGGCTGCCATCATGAGCCGCCGCCGCGACCAGATTACGGAGATTACCAAACTGATGGACGAGTGCAAGCAGATGGGCATAGCCACGCTGGGGCCAGATGTCAATGAGTCGTATCAGAAGTTTGGTGTGAACCATAAGGGCGAAATCCGCTTCGGGCTGGCAGCCATCAAGGGCATGGGCGACGGTGTGGCTCAGGCCATTATCGACGAGCGTGAGAAGAACGGCCCCTACAAGGATATCTTCGACTTCGTGCAGCGTGTCAGTCTGAGTGCGGTCAACCGTAAGGCCTTCGAGTCGTTGGCATTGAGCGGTGGCTTCGACAGTTTTGGCATCCGCAGGGAGGACTTCTTCGCCCAGAACAACAAGAATGAGACTTTTATCGATATCGTCATGCGCTATGGTCAGCTCTACCAGCAGGAGAAGATGGAGGCTCAGAATTCGCTCTTCGGTGACTTCGGTGGGGTGGAGATTCAGACTCCCGCCATTCCCAAGTCCGAAATCCGCTGGAGCGATATAGAACGCCTGAACAAGGAGCGCGAACTGGTAGGAATCTACCTCTCGGCACATCCGCTGGACGAATACAGAATCATCCTGGACAACATGTGCAACACGCGGTGTGACGAATTGGCAGAGGTCAAGCAACTGGGAGACCGCGAGGATGTCATCTTTGGCGGAATAGTCACTGGCATCAGGGCAGGCATCTCATCGAAAACCAACAAACCCTTTGGCATTGTGACCCTCGAGGACTACAACGGCTCCGGCGAGCTGCCATTGTTTGGCGAGGACTGGGGCCGATGGAGCGGTATGTTCACAGAGGGTGCGTCGGTCTATGTCACTGCCAAGTTGCAGCCGCGCTTCAGGGGTAGTGACCTCATGTCGCTCGTGGTGCAGAACGTAGAATATCTGCAGACTGTCAAGGATAAGAAGATAGAGCGTATCACCATCTCGATGACCACAGAACTGCTGAACAACCAGGTGGTAACAGACTTGGAGGAGCTGATCAGTACCAGCCCGGGCAAGACCCAGCTCTTCTTCCTGCTGCACGACTCGACGGGTAAGCGGCATGTGCTGCTGCGCAGTGCTTCGAAGACTGTCGACGTGAAGCGCGACTTGATCAACTACATCGAGCAGAGTGAAGCTCTGGGATATAAGATTAACTAAATGGCACGGTATTTGCTAACCAGATAGTGAGATAATGAAATAGATTGTATTTTTTTTAATTTGTAAATTGACTTTATGGAAGTAACCATCACAAACGAGAATTTCGAGAGTCTGAAGAACGGCAGTCAGCCGTTGGTCGTTGATTTCTGGGCTACATGGTGTGGTCCCTGCCGCATGGTAGGCCCTATTATTAGTGAGCTGGCCGAAGAGTACGACGGCAAGATTGTCGTGGGCAAGTGCGATGTGGAGGAGAACGAGGAGCTGGCTGTCGAATTCGGCATCCGCAACATTCCTACCATTCTTTTCTTCAAGGACGGCCAGGTGGCAGAAAAGCTGGTGGGTGCTCAGCCCAAGGCTAAACTGCAGGAGAAGTTCGAGGCTCTGCTGTAGTCCCCTCCAAGCCTCTCCCCCCGCAGGGGAGGGTTCTAGGGTTAGAAGGAAATTTTTCTTGTACCGTCTTCCTGCTCGGTGATGCTGACACGTACGGCATCGTCGGGCAGGATTTCTTCTATCAGCTCGGGCCACTCGATGAAGCAGAGACTGCCGCTGTAGAAATAGTCCTCGTAGCCCATGTCGTAGACTTCCTCCAGCTTCTTGATGCGGTAGAAGTCGAAGTGGAAGATCCTGGAATCGCCCGTCGTATATTCGTTGACGATAGCAAAGGTGGGCGAGGTGATGACATCCTCGACACCCAGTTCCTCGCAGAGGGCCTTGATGAAAGTGGTCTTGCCGGCACCCATCGTGCCGTAGAAGGCGAAGACACGGGCTTCGCCCATGAGGTTGATAAACTCGCGAGCCGCCTCGCGGATATGGTCTAAATCCCTAATCTCTATTGTGTTCATAATTCCTAATTCTTAATATCTGAATCTCCAGTTCTCATCTCTTTTTCCCCTTCATCGTGATGATGGGGATGATCATCTCCTCCATCGAGATACCTCCGTGCTGGAAGGTGTTGCGATAGTAGGAGACGTAGTAGTTGTAGTTGTTGGGATAGGCAAAGAAGTCGTCGCCGGTGGCGAAGACATAGCTCGTCGACAGGTTGGGTGCCGGCAGATGAGCCTTCTGCGGTTCGCGGATGACAAAGAGGTCCTTGGAGTCGTAGCTCAGGTTCTTGCCCAGCTTGTAGCGCAGGTTGGTGTTTGTGTTGCGGTCGCCCACTATCTTTACGGGGTTGTTGGTGCGTATGCTGCCGTGGTCGGTGGTGATGATGACACGGTAGTCGGTCTGTGACAGCTGGCGGAACAGGTCGGCTATGACAGAATGGCGGAACCAGGACAGCGTGATGCTTCGGTAGGCCGACTCGTTGTTGGCCAGTTCGCGTACCATCTTCGACTCTGTGCGGGCATGCGAGAGCATGTCGATGAAGTTGAACACCACCACGTTGAGGTCGTTCTTCTGCAGCTGGTTCAGCTGGCTCATGAAGCGCTCTGCCTCCTGCGAGGTGTTGATCTTGTGATACGAGAAGGTGTTCCGCCGGCGAAAGCGTTCCAGCTGGGTCTGGATGAGGGGTTCCTCGTTGAGGTTCTTGCCTTCCTCCTCGTCTTCGTCTACCCATAGGTCGGGAAACATCTGGGCTATCTGTACAGGCATCAGCCCTGAGAAGATGGCATTGCGGGCATACTGGGTGGCGGTAGGCAGGATGCTGCAGTACACCTCCTCGTCTATCTCGAACAGGTCGCCCAGCTCGCGCTCCAGCATCTTCCACTGGTCGTAGCGGAAATTGTCGAGCACCACGAGGAACACCTGTTGCTTCCCGTCCAACAGGGGGAATACCTTGGTTTTGAAGAGGTCGGGACTCAGCAGAGGTGCTTTCTTCCTATCCTCCATCCACTCCATGTAGTTCTTCTTGACGTACTTGGCGAAGCCCAGGTTGGCCTCCTGCTTCTGCATCTCCAGCATCTCAGTCATCTGCGAGTCGGTGGCACTGAGCTCCAGTTCCCAGCGCACCAGCCGCTTGTAGACATCGGTCCAGTCCTGCCACGTGCGGCAGTCCATGATCTGCATGGCTATCTGCTGGAACTGCTGTTGGTAGCCTTGCTGCACCGTTTCCGTCACTATCTCGCGGCGGTGTATATTCTTCTTCAGTGTCAGCAGTATCTGGTTGGGGTTGACGGGCTTGATCAGGTAGTCGGCAATCTGTTGTCCGATGGCCTGGTTCATGATGTCCTCCTCTTCGCTCTTGGTCACCATCACCACGGGTACCTGTGGGGCTATCTCCTTGATGCGCTGCAAGGTTTCCAGACCGCTGAGGCCGGGCATCATCTCGTCGAGCAGCACCAGGTCGAAGGTGCTCTTCTGGCATTCCTCAATGGCATCGGTGCCGTTGGTCACCGTCACTACCTCGTAGCCTTTCTTCTCCAGGAAGAGCAGGTGGGCGCGCAGGAGTTCCATCTCGTCGTCGGCCCAAAGTAATCGTCCGTTTGTCATACTATTGTTTGGTTATCTGTTATTCTCTTTTTATTTCAGCACTGTTGATGCGCGAGCGGTAGGAGCGTATGGTGCTCTGGCTGATGGCCATCAGGTGTTGCAGCATAAAATGAATCTTCTTTCCATTGCCTTAGTCTTTTTCGACTGCAAAATTACAACATTTTCTGATATTTCGGGCAATCTTAGCAGTTTTTAGCGTGGAATGTGTTGCAAAACCTTTTGCTGCAAATGCGTTGCAAATGATGCAACGTGTTGAAACGTAGGCAAATAGGACGCTTTTCTAATTGCATCAGCCGTTTCTGTTTGCAGCGCAAAAAACTAGGTTAAAAGCTAACCTGCCTACCGCCAGAAGTTGTCATCGAACTCGATGTAGCCGCCTTGCTGAGGCTTCGGGCCGTCGTTGAAGAGGTCGTCGGGCTGGTTGGGGTTGTCAGGCTGTTGGCTGCCTTCCTCAGCCTCCTCGGGATCTTCTGCGGGGGTGATGCTCTCCGGCTCGTTGAGCAGGGGTTGGGTGCTGACCTTGACGGGAGCCAGCTGCTTGTCGAAGAACACCTCGTAGTCCTTATAGCTGTAGGTGGTACCTAAGAGGCGTAGGTTCTGCTCGCTGACAATGAGCGTGCGGCAGTGCTCCATGTGCTGCTGCATGCTTTTGTTGGAATATAGCTGTCGGGCATACTGACGGGCTTCGTCGTAGCTCAGGAATCCGCTGATGAGCATGCGCGACAGTCCGTTGGCATCCTGGTCGGTGACGATGTCGAAGTTGCGCACCAGATAGTTGGAGAAGTTATAGCGCGCCATCTCGTAGAGCAGCTGGTTCTGGTTGACGCTGTCGGGCTGGTAGGCCAGTAGGAAGACATAGCGGGTGTTGCGCTCAAAGACCAGTGTGTCGACCTTGGTAGAGTCGCCTCCAGCCTGTTCCGACGACCGCCGCGACCAGATGTCGCCCATGTCGAACCTGCCGCCATAGAGCGTACGGCCTTGTTGCACACCGCGCAGTATCATGCCCGCCATCTCGCTGACCTCGCTCTGGGGATAGTCTTCCACCACCTGCTGCATGCGCTTGGTGCAACCCTCGGCATCGCCGTCGTTGAGCAGCGAGAGTCCCTCGATGAACAGGAACTTGGGACGGTGCTGCCCCAAGGGGAAACGGGTTTCAGAGAGCTGGGTGTTAGAGCGCACCTCCTGCAGGCGGTTGGCCTTGAAGGCTTCGTAGGTGGCGGCATAGATGGAGTCTTCAATGTGTACGCCAAAGCGCTGGTTCTCGGCATAGTGGGGGTCGCTGAGCAGGGTGGTCCACTGGCTCTCAGTGTGGTTGGCCTGCAGCATGTCCAGACAGTGCTGGGCTTCATCGGTGCGGCCCAGGCGCGAGTAGAGCAGGAACAGGTGATACCACGCCTCGTCGTTCTTTTCGTAGTCGGGGTAGTCGCTGGTTAGCCTCGACAGCCACCGTTCGCTCAGCGGCAGGTTGTCCATCTTGTCCTTGAAGATGATGCCGGCCTGCAACAGTCCTTCCTTGATGAGATTGTCGGAGGCTGCCACCTGTTCTTCGGTGAAGGGAATCTGCGCCAGGTAGTATTCGCGGTTGTGCGGGTCGAGGGCGGTGCTGTCTACCGGGGTGGCAGCACTGTTGTCGGAGATGGAGTCGCCCGCCATTGTAGCTTCGTCGTTGCCGTCGGCCAGTGCCAGGCTGTCGGCATTCTCCATTCCCTCTGTGCTCTCTGGGTTAAGGGCCACGACGGTGCGGTTCTGGCGCTGCCAGTCGTCCGTGTTCTCGCGCTTGCCCCATTGCTGTTCGAAGGTACGCTTGCCTTGCTGTACGGCCTGCGGGTTGTAGAAATACCAGGCTGTGCTGCCAGCCTGCTGGGTGCTGGGTGTAGGCATGGCGGGCTGGGGTGTTTGCTGGCGGTTGCCCACGGCAGCCTGCTGCTGTAGTATCTGTTCGGCTTCAGCCTCCTCGCGGGCGCGCTGTTCCTCTTTCTCTTTCTTCTTCAGCTCGTCGATGATGCGGTCTATTATCTTCAGCCGCTCGGCCTCAGGCATGCGGGCCAGCCGCTGCAGCGAGTCTTGCAGCTCTACGCTGCTGGTGTGTGGCACCAGCTCGTCCAGAATCTTCGACCGACGCGCCAGCTGCTCGTAGTCGTTGCGGTCTTTGTCCAGCAGTCCGATGGCTTCGCCGTAGCATCGCTGGGCATCGCTGAACCTGTCACGTTCCCAGTACAGATTGCCCAGGGTGAGCAGCAGTACGCCTTTTTCTATACCGCTGCGCGTAGCTTTCTTGATGCCTTCTTCGTATGCCTCGATGGCCTGCAGGGTGTCGCGTTCGGCCAACCAGATGTTGCCGATGGCATAGTACACCTGGTCCTGATAGTCCTTGTTGTTGTCCGATGCTGCCATGCGCTTCAGCCTGCGCACCATCTGCCGGGCATTCTTGCCACCGCGGGCCATCACCTCCGTCTGGGCGATGCGGGCATTGAACTCCAACTCGTAGGGCGGGTTCAGGCGTACCACGTGTTTGAAGGCATCGTATGCCAGCTGCTTACGTCCCAGCAGGGCCTGTATCTGACCATAGAGGAACCACTCGCGGGCCTTCTGCTTGCGGCGTGTCTCATGCTTGATGACCTTGCGAAGATAGGGTAGGGCTTCCTCGTAGCGTCGGCTGTGCAGGTAGTAGTCGGCATAGGTGTAGTCCCAGTCTTTGACAGCTCGGAAGTGCATCGAGTCGCGTCGCTGCTTGGTGATGACGTCTTCGGCATCGTAGAGCCAGTCCAGTTCGGTGTAGCTCTTAGCCAGCCAGGCACGGGCGATGCCCAGGATGGCAGGCTGGGTGGCGTAGAGTCGCGACATATAGCTGAAGGTGGCAGCAGCCTCTTCGAATTCGCCTTTCTGAAACTGCGACTTGCCCATCAGCAGCCAGGCTCGCCAGATGAAAGGGTTGTATTCGCGCCGTGTGAGCCACTCGATGTCTTTCTGCGTCTTGCGGCGGTTCTTGGTCCACTCTGGGCGGGCCTTGATGCTATGCTGCTTGATGGCTTTCTCCGATTTCTCGATAGCGCGGTCAAAGTTGCCTTTCCCCAGATCGCGGCTCTGCTTGTTGCCAACGGTGTAGAGCGGAATCAGCTCGGTGTAGTTGTCTTTGTTGCCTTGCTCCTTTGCCAGCGAACCCTCGATGAAGGCCTGTGAACCATTGAAGTAGGTGTTGTAGCGGGCATTGAAGGCATGCCACCAGCGCGTGGCAGCGGTGTTCTTCTTGGTAGAGCAGGCAGAAAGCATGCAGAGTGACGCGGTGAGCAGAATGACGAATAGCGGGAGTGCGGAATGTCCCGTGCGTTTCTCCTCTTCGTGACATTTCTCCTCTTTCCTCCTTCTGGCTTCCTCCTTCAGGTCGGCCAGCTTGCAGTCGCCCCTGCTGCTGCATGAGCCGCAGTCGCCTTCCTTTTGCACGATAGGCTCGTCGTCGCCACCGGAAAAGATGGCGGCTACAACACCCAGTGCAATGAGCGAAATGACAACTATCAGCAGGAAACTCACTTGTGCTTCTGTTTTATTTATTTTAGGACGAAGCCTGCCTTTTCCAGGTCTTCCCAGTAGTGCGGATACGACTTGGTCACCACCTGCGGGTTGTTGATGCGCAGCCCCTTGATGCGCAGGGCAGCAGGGGCAAAGGCGAGGGCCATGCGGTGGTCTTCGTAGGTGTCGATGCCTGCTTCCACCGATGGCTCGCATCGCTCACCGTCCCATAGCAGCTCCTGGTTGTTTGCATCGCGGATGATGTAGCCCAGCTTGCGCATCTCCGTCTTCAGTGCTTCTATGCGGTCGGTCTCCTTGATCTTCAGTGTTGACAATCCGCGGAAGTGGAATTTCACTCCCAGCAGTGCGCAGCATACCACGAAGGTCTGTGCCAGGTCGGGACAGTTCACGAAGTCGTATTCCAGCTTGGGTACGCAGCGCCCCGAGTGCTTCAGCGTCACCGTGGTGGGCGCACCCTCCTGCTTCGTGTCGAACGCTGTCTTCACCCCCAGCAGGCTGAAGATGTAGCGCACCTGCGAGTCGCCCTGCTTCGAGCCGTCCATGAGTCCTGTTAGCCTCACCTCGTCGTCTTTGTTCTGCGACAGGGCCATCATCTCGTACCAGTAGGATGCAGCACTCCAGTCGCTCTCTATGAAGTAGGGACGTTCCGCGTAAGGCTTGCTCTTCACCGTGATGGTCTCGTAGTCGCTCCATTCCGCGTCAGCCCCATATTCGCGCATTGTCCACAGCGTCAGGTCGATATATGGGCGCGAGATGATGCTGCCCGTAAGGTGGAGTGTCAGCCCGTTTTGCAGCATCGGACCGATGAGCAGCAGGGCTGAGATGTACTGCGAGCTGATGTTGCCCGGAGTCTCCAGCAGTCCGCCCTCCAGATGCTTGCCACGGATGCACAGCGGTGGAAACCCTTCCGTGGCGGTATAGCTGATGTCTGCTCCCAGGCGCCGCAGCGCATCCACCAAGATGCCGATGGGGCGGTGCTGCATGCGTTCCGTACCCGTCAGCACGTGCTCTTCGCCGTTGCGCACGGCCAGCAGGGCCGTCATGAAGCGCATGGCCGTGCCTGCTGCCTTGATGTTGATTTCATAGGGATTGTCATGCAGGGCGCGCACTATGACCTCCGTGTCGTCGCAGTCTGACAGATTGTTCAGCTTTGAACTGCTTTCAGAGAGTGCGTGGATAATCAGTGCACGGTTTGAGATGCTCTTCGATGCAGGAAGAGCCGCGGTGTGATCTAGTAAAGTTGGGGCAGTGATGGAATATTGCATATGCTTTATCTCGTTGTGTCTGTACTTACTTATATTAACTCACAAAGGTACGAAATATTTGGCTAACGTACAAGAAAAACATCAATAATCAAACTTTTTCTGCAAAAAGTGGCAATAAAATTTGGCTAATTGAAAAAAACTCCTTACCTTTGCACCCGCTTACGCAAAAGAATCGGGATTTAGCGCAGTTGGTAGCGCACACGTCTGGGGGGCGCGAGGTCGCTGGTTCGAGTCCAGTAATCCCGACTGAAAGGAAAAGGCTGAGAATCAAAACGATTCTTGGTCTTTTTCTGATTATAGAGGTTTTCTTAAGGCAAATCTACTGAGCCGGAATTAGCAAAATAGATAATTAAGGTATATATGGGAAATATGAAACTATGGGTGCTGACCGCCATCCTGACTTGCGGTCTTACGCTGCCTGCATGCAGCAGCAGTCATCACACAACGAAGTCAGACACGAGGGCAGACCTGACGGTGCTGACTCAGTGGCAGGCCGGAAAGACGGTCACTGCTGAAGTCGTGGCAGCCTACGGAGGACTGGACAAGTGCTTCGCCGCAGAGCCCATTCCCGACGATGTATGGGCCAGGATGCAGGGGAAGACGTATAAGGAGAACCCCCACATCAAGCGCAGCGACCTGCGGCACATCCGCGCACTGCACTGGGACTATGACAACCGGATGCACGTAGGCGAGATGATCTGCAACAAGCAGATAGCCGACCGCGTGGCTCGCATCCTGCGCCAGCTCTTCGATGCAAAGTACCCCATCCAGCGCATGCTGCTGCCCGATGTCTACGGTGCCGACGACGAGACCCAGATGCGCGACAACAACACGTCGTGCTTCTGCTACCGCGCCATTGCCGGTTCCGCCAAGCTCTCCAAACATGCCCGCGGGCTGGCCGTGGACATCAACACGCTCTACAACCCCTACTACAAGGACCGGGCCGACGGCACCCGCTTCATACAGCCCGCCACGGCTGCAGAATACTGCGACCGCACGAAGTCGTTCGCCTATAAGATAGACCACAACGACCTCTGCTTCAAGCTCTTCACCGAGGCAGGCTTCGAGTGGGGCGGCGACTGGACGTCGTGCAAGGACTTCCAGCATTTCGAGCTGATTGAATAGCCGACAGCAGGCTGATAGGCAGCACCCGGCACCGCCACCTCTCGAAGGATGGCCGTGCCGGGCTGTTGGTTTCAGCGTATAGATGCCAAGGGGCTTTACTTAATGGTCAGCCAGACGGCCTCACCTCTGTCCTTGGCCTCCACGATCTTCTGCTTCAGGCGGTGGAGCCAGATGCGACTGTCAACGACCTGACCTACGAGCTTGTTCTTGCCAACGAGGATGCAGCCCTCGGTGTCCTTGGCGGTGTTGCCCGCATGGATGCGGATGCCCTGCCATTGTTTGTTGAACTCTGGGCCGCCTAATAGAATCGGGAGCCACTGCTTGAATTTCGGACTCCAAGAGATGACCACAGCATAGCGCCCTTCGGGGATGGCCGAGCGGCCTTTCACCTTGTAGGCCCCGTGCTCGTAGTCGCGCCATGTGGGTTCCAGCGTGTCGCAGATTTGAAGCCCCTCGGTGAGGGGCTGGCGTAAGCCAGGGTGTCCCTCTTTATCCGAGTCATTTATTTCTTGTGCTATGTAAAGATGACCTATCGTGTAGGTCTTGCGTTTTGCAATGCGTTCTAATATCAGTTCCATATCGATACCTGCTTAATGTCACGATGTCACTTTGTCACGATGTCACTCTTTGTTGCTTCGCCTTCGGCTGAGACTGCCACTTTCTGCCAGTGCTTGGCATCCACTTTCTCCACCCATCCGTCACGATTCCAGCGCGAGATGATCTTGATGAGCGAGTTGCGCGATACCGTGCTGCGTTTCAGTGCTGCCAGGTCGTCGGCGGTGAAGGTGGGCGGCAACTGGTCAAAAACGCTGTTGTTCTCGCCATATCGCTGACACTCCGCCTGAGCATCTACGTACTGACTTTGCAAGGCTTCGCCAAACACCCTGACTTGTTGCGAGAGACAATACTCAGCCATCATCAGGGCGAAGTCCAGACAAGCCTTCGATTCCTTGGAGCAGCCACTCAGCAGGTGGAAGATAACCCCGCAGCGGAAGCCGATGACGGCGGCACGACGGCGATAGGTGTCCTTCACATGATCCATGTCCTTGAGAGCCTCCACGCGCTTCTGCTCTACCCACTGATCGATGGCTCGGCGCAGACGGGGAGTGTCCACAAATCCGCTGACAGCACGCAGACGGGTCACGGCCTCCAGAATCCTTGCCTCGTCAGCCGATGTGCGGCGGCCATAGCGGGGCATCTTGGCAAACGAGGTGTCGGGCATCTCAGCCAGCAGGATGCGGCTGGAAAGTCCATTCTCCACGTTGTCGCCCTTAAAGCACTTCCGGACAGCCCCATACGTGCCCAGCATCGACCAGTTGTAGCCCACTTTCACGACTCCCGACTCTGCCTGGTCTGAATTGTAGTCCTGCCCCCACTCAGAGTCGATGGGGTCAAAGGCCAGCCGATAGATGTCGTACTTAGACGACCATGAACCAGCACCGTTGGTCTTTCGGAGCGTGTCAAGTTCCTCGCCGAAGGAGTAGAGGATGTGACCGTTGGCATTCTTCAGACGCTTCAGAAGGGTTGAGCACGATACCGTCACCGGCACCACGCGAATCAGCACCTTGGGGTCTTCGGGAGCTTTTTCGTTGGCTTTGCGGCTCTTCTTGCGCTCCTTCCATTCGTCCTCACGCTTGCGGGCCAAGGCATCCTCCTCGTCAAACTGCCGTTTCCAGATGTTCACGGCATGCTTGCAGACCGACTTACCCGAAGCCTGTTCGCCGTAGATGATAGACATCATGCCCAGCCGCTGCATCTCACCATCGCAATAGCGCACCTCCACCTGGTCGGCATATGCACAAGCCAGGGGCATCACCGCGCAGAGCACCGGCATGTGCATCGCCACTGGCACACCAGCCAGCGATTCACGAAGCCCCATAGGCAGGGCTTTGACATTCACCTTCACGCCAGTCTCTTTTTCCACCGCCTCGGCATCCTCGGCCTCATCAGAGGAGATGCCGATTTCGAGCGCGCCTACTATCTGATCCATCATGCGCGACCCCTTGGTGGGTTCCTTGCAGGCCGAATGAATGATGCTCTTCATCTCAGCGACCGACAACCCGAACTTAGGCATCACCTCCAGCAACCAATCCTCGTTATTATCACAGATGGCACGAAGATTAGCGGCCAACTGGTGGAGCCGCTTGTTACGCTCACCCTCTGAGGGCTCGCCTCCCGTTCTGCGCCAGAACTCACTAATAATAGAGGTATAAGCCACGCCCTTGAACTCTTGCGGATACCTCGTTTCAACCTTTTCTGCTGGAACTTCAGGTACATTAGATGGGGTTACATTTGCAGGTGCATCTTCATCGCCTGGATCATAATAAGAGCCATCTTCAGTACGACCATCAATTGAAAGCCCTCTATCAGTATAGGCCTTGCGACGCTGAGTAATCTCTTCCTCTGAAAGCTGAGCATACCAACCATCGGCACGATAGATTTCAAAATCCGCAGGCGAGATATAGATAAACCTCTCTGGCGTGAAGCATGTGGTGTCGCAAGCCTCAGGCATACCCAAAGCCTTACAATAGGCTCGCTGTGCCTCAGGCACCGTCATACCTAACGGCAACCGAATATCTATGTGCAGCTTCCTGCGGATGGAATACTCCTTGTGCAGCATCAGCCCCTGCCACTGGCCGCCAGCCTCGATATCGAGTTTCTCAGACATCATGTTGGCTTGTTCAACCTTCTCCGGGTCGTCAATATCAATACAGGTCTGCCAGGTGAACGACTCGGCCACGATATGCTCACGATCCCGATAATCATCACGGAACCGGGTGTAGTGCGGACAGCGGAAAGGCAGCCACGACTTCAGCCTCCGCTGCTCCTCTTCATCCAGCGTCTGGTTGATGCGCTCGGCCTGCTGAGCCAAGCGGGGCTTGCGTGTCAGCGCATCGTAGTCCTGGAGCGGGCATTCGTGAATGAATGCCCTAGTCTGCTCCTTGGTCAGTCGCGTGTTGAGTGCGATGGTTCTTGGTTCGAGTGTTACTCCCATATGGTTTCCTCCTTTCTTGTTTTAAAGTAAGACATCACTTCATCAGCCTCCTCCTCGAAGAGCGACTTCATCAGAGCCAGCCCCAGATTCTTCGGAAACTTGAACGTCACGTAGATATGCTCCATGTCCAGACGGCGAACCTTGCCTGGGCGGTCAGTACGATAGATAGGACGTGTCATCTCTACTACAGCATGACGTGTTGAGAACAACAATTCACGCTTCGGTCCCGTATTCGTGCGGTAAGCCTTGAAGAAGCTTGTGCCGTCCTCCTCAATGGTCATACGCCCCTTTGGTTGGCGACGACCGCCTGTTGTAACCTGCTCGTCCACCCATCCGCAAGGATAGATATTGACATCACCGTTCACGTGGAATTGAGTCTGAGTGTCCATTCCGATTTCACCAGCAAGAATCTGCTGAACTTGTAAATTCTTCTTTTTCATTTTTGGATTGAATTGCGAGAAGAAGTCGTGTGAAGGGTGGCCACCTTTCCGCTGTGCAGAATCTCGCGAGACTTCCTCGGCTTCAACCCAAGTTAAACGATGTTATTTGTTGACTTTCACGATGTCAGTTGCCAGTATCTCCTGAAACACCTGCCCCTGATATTCGTGGGTAGAGAAGCGAAGCGTGGCCATGACCACATCACCTTCGCAGAACCTGCACACAGCCAGATTGCCCAGCATGGCGCACACATATTCATTCTCGAACTTCGAACCGCCCAGTTCTCTCAGCACAATGTTGCACTTCTGAATCTGGCCGTTCTCGCTCTTTGCCGACTGTACGCTGAAGCTATCGCCCTGACGTACCACTCTTAGAATCTTTACTTCCATAGTTACTTTGCCAACGCCGTTAGTGGTCGATTGACGTTGCAAAGGTAAGGCAATTTCTGTTAGCATGATTCGTTCGAGAAAGCGTTGCCTCCAGCTTTCTCTGGCTTTCTCCGATTATCTCCAAATATCCCTTATTCTCTCCGTAAAGAGACACAAAAAAAGCACCAGAACACTGATTCTGATGCTAAAAGCTTGGCTTAGTCAATAAATAGGTTAGTACTTATAATACTTTTGAAAGGTCTTCTCGTTAAAGCCGTCGCCCGACGGCATACCCATACGCACGAGTTCCGCATAAGCCTTGCCGGGACTTTGGGGCAACAGGATTTTTCGGTCCTTCTTCATTTGCTCCAAATACAGACAAATCTCCTGAATGCCCTGACGCGTAACCAAACGCTTCACCTCACCATGTATCCGCCATTCCTTTTCCTCCGTATCTACCTCAGGGTGGATAAATCGGAACAGATTCTCGTGATGCTTATTGTCTGACTGCTGTTGCGGAGCCGGAATCTCTTCCGCCTTAACTATCTCACCCGCTCGCTCAGCGTCTTTGCTGTAAGCTAATTGCTGGACGGTTCCAAAATAGTTATTCTGTTCTTTTACATACCCGTTCATCTGTGCACCGGGCATCACTGTAATATTCACCTTTGGATCGTTCATGCTGCTGGTATCTGTTTATCTGGAGTTATCCCGTTATTGTTTTGTTGCTGTACTATTCCATTTACATTAGAGCCCGCCTGAGCCGTGATGTTCAGTGACATTTGCAACTCCTGTTGCTGCTTGGCAAGAATCTTCTGAAGTATACTTTCTGAATGGGCCAACCAAACAGAATCAACCTGTAACATGGTGTTTAGAGGCATGTAAATATTCAGTGCCACGGCAGATGGGAAAATCAATATTCTTCGTTCGATGACATCAATGGGAACCGACGCCTTCAATGCAGCACTCAACTGTGTGGCCATTTCCTGTGCTTGTCTGTTCATGGTATCCTGAGTAGTGGTCAGCTCCGCCTTGATCCTGTCTATCTCACATTCCAGTTCCTGATAACTTGGTGGCCGGTGCTGGTCGAGTATGTTGCGAAATTCATCAGGGAAAAGCACCTCGCATAGTAAGTCCAGTTCTGGCGACGGTTTCGTCTGTTGCATTCTCAGTTCAATCTTCGTCATGGCTCTGTCAAGACTTTCACGTTTCGTACCCATGCTGACAAGTTCCTCAAATCGTTCTTTCAGAGGAGCATGAATCAGATGAAGGAATGGGTCAAAATCCTGTTGACCGCCAACGGTATATTGCGCCAACTGGGCAAAATTGGTATAATTGAATCCTACGATGCGGCGCACCATCACAGAGTACACCGTGCGCAGAAATGCCCATTGCTGGGAGAAAAGTTCTAAAAGTTGCATTTTCTCTTCGGTAGAATGTCCGGACATCATGATCATGATGAAAGCGTGAAGCAGACAGTAGGCATAACCAGTTTCCTTCATGCCGTTTCGCGTACCATCTACCTCCATGCGTCGAAGTTTCTCTTCCATCGTAGCGCGCAGCTCCTGCCAATTGGTTTCATACCCGGTTTGTCCTAAGCGAGTCAACAGCAACTGCAGCGTACGTGAGTTGCCAAGTTCTATCCAACGCTCGGTCAGAGCCATAAGGTCTGTACCTTGGGTGGCCCACGCCCCTATACGTTCATCACGCTGTGCCACGTAATCCATGAAATCCCAGGCAGCACGCGATTCCACGTCTCTCCATAAATAGTAATGGTAGAAGCGTTGCATCTGCTCATGCAACTCCATGCCATGCCCTTTCCTGAGCATCTTTTCTACTTCCTGCTTCAAGTATTTCCAGTCAAACCACTGTATGCTGTCAGGCTCTTGAATTTCCTGTTCCAGCATGGTGAATATATGTTGGTATTTCTGAATCGTCATCTGTATGTCATTCATCTGTTGTTTTTTTTCAAATAGCCACTCCGTATAATTCAAGCGCACAGAGGGACAGACCCGCTGTGAGCGTATCGAAATATCCAAACCGCTGTGGAACGTTCCTGCGAGAAATGATCTTGCAGTACTGCGGGAAGTACTCCGAAATGATAGCCGCCTTAACCCTCGACGAGTCCGTCTGTTTCTTGAAGAAATCTTTGTTGTCAGACATTTTCTTTACTTGTTCGGAAAGTTGATCTCAATACCTGCTGCAACCTGAACGAAGTCATTCTCTTGCAGTGCCTCGAAATAGTCGGTGCTAAGTCCTGTGTCGAGAACGAACATGAATAAGAAGAAATCATAAAGTGGTTCGCCAAAATTCTCCAATAGATTACGGCGAATACTTTCTGTCTTGTTCAAAAGGCACGTATATTGGTAGTCCTTATCTATGACTTGAGTATTACCTGCAGGATGTGCTTTCTGTAAGTGCTGGCCTGATGTCAGAGCTATCAGATTCTCAACATAGTCAGCAATAACAGGGAATTCATTCCTAGGGAAGATGTGGTGCATATGGGTGGCTTGCTGACCAATAGACATTGCATCGGTTATCTCAGAACGTCCATTATTAAACGTATCATTGAATTTGCGGAGTCTACGCTTTACTTTCTCTACATTGTGATGCCAATGACCTTTCGACTCTTTGCATTCTATAATTAAATACATAACAATTCTTTGATAGATTACTTCTTTTTCTTTAAAACCTTCCATTCGCCATAATTTCCGCCAATTCGCTCTATCACGAGATTTTTCTTTAAATCTTCGATGTCACGTAATATGGTGCGTTTATGTACGTCAAGCTTTTCTGAAATGGCCTCTACGCTGATGTGGGAATCTTTGTTCATCAAGCTGACAATGGCCTGTCTGCGGCGCTTTTTCTTGTCTTTGACATTCTTTCTTTCGAATGGCTCCAATGGGAGTGCAAGTTCTTCATCGGTCAACTCTGGGACATTCGTCTGGGGTGTTTCCTCGCAAATGGTGACATTTTCGCTGGAAGATGGTGACATTTTTCCATTCTTGGTGACATTTTTATCCGAAGATGGTGACATTTTTCCTGTCTCAGTGACATTTTCTTGAATTTTTTTGTCACCGTCTTGGACATTATCATCCTGATAGGTGATGGAGAAAATGAACTGTGAACCGCTGTTGATCACAATTTTGTAATTGGGATAATAGAGCGGTGCATAGCGCAGAATATTGCGAGTGCCAGAACCCAGATCCTCTGCCCAGTTCAACTCGTGGAACACACGCACCAGCAGGGGATTCTTGGTATAGTTGCTCAGCTGCTGGATGGTTAACTCGCCCTCAGGAATCTCTGGCAGCAATCTCGTTGGGTTCTTCGTCACCACGCGGTCTTTGAACACGTGGAAGAAGCAGGCATAGCCGCTGCTGAAATCGGTATGTACACATAGATTACCCACAATCTCGCGGAACAGGTCCCAACGCAGGTTCTGGCGCTGCATGGTGTTGGCAGGCAGGTAAAACCTATCGGGCAGGTAACGTTCCACAAAAGCGCCCAGCTGGTCATAGACCTGAATCAGATTCTGACGGATGGTGCGGCGGTCATCGTAGCGGCTGGGAAACTGGGTCATATCGTTAAACTGAGCGTATGTGCACATGTGGAACACGGCTTCGAAACGGTAGCGGGGCATCAGCTCGGTAATAGCATCTTCAGTGCCGAATAGTATCAGAGCAGCGTACTTCAGTTGCAACTTGTCGCCGTCCTTCTTAGCCAGATGGGCACTAATCAGTAGCTCTTCGTTCGTCATCTGAAGCCATGGGTGTGAAGGCTGAATCGTTGCCAAAATGTTACGGCAGTACTGGATGGTCTTGGCATCCAAGTGCTCCATCGTCAGCCCCTCCACAATACGCTCCTCAAAGAGATGGGGATTCTTCCTTTCGAAGATTGACAATAGCAGTTCGGGTTGGTCGGTTACGTCGATGTCGGCATCGTCGTTGCGATCCCAATAGCGCCCTTTGAAGCGATAGACATACTGTCCGCAGGGGATGTCGAGCTGCATCACCGACTTGCCCTCCACCTCCATGATGCGAGGTGTGAAATAGGGACAGGGCAAGAACAGTTCAGGATTGTTGATGCAATTGACGATGTCGGTTCTCAGTTTCTCTACCTTGTCAGGATTCACACCGATGATAGTGCCGTCGTTCTGCACACCAACCAGGATCTGGCCTCCGCTGTGGTTCAGAAACGAGCACACTGACTCGTAGAGGGATTCCGAAATCTCTTCCGTACAGGTCTTGTACTCTATCCGTGTGTCTTCGCCCTTACGTGTTAGTGCAATGAATTTATCTTGAGCTGTCATTTATAATTTCAGTTACTTTACGAACATTGTACAATACGAAAATCCTTGTTGCAAATCCTTTCGTCATAGTTCTCAAAGTTTAGCAATCCATGCAGACCTTCTGTTGTTGGAATGCTTTCTTCATCAGCAATCCCCCATATTGTCAAATAAGGATAGCCATAGCCCTTTTGAGCCTTGTCACAATCTACGTCAGCTTCCCAAGAGTTATCCTCATACTTGTCTGCCACAGGAATGTTCTCAAATTCGCGCACAGTCTGGCGCAGCATGATGCTGCCAGAACTTGATACGTCGAACAGGAAATCTCCCAATATGGGCAGACTGTTCTTGCTGTTGATGACTCTCGACAGTGCCGATAGCTTGCAGGAGAGTGCTGTGCTTGATACTGTAAATCTCATTGCTTTATACTATAAAAATTAAGGCGACCCGCCGTTAGTGCGAATCGCCTACAAAATTACAAAATATCCGGCTAATAATTATCTAATTTACGGCAAATCTTTTTCCTTTCAAACTTTTTTAGTAATTTCGCCAGTCATGTGACTTTAAGACCTCCAACCAAACCGTCCAGAGCCTCAATCGAACATGGCTTGTCGTAGAAAAGATTATTGTCGAAGATTTAATTCTGAAGCCTCATGAACATAATTCTGGAAATTACCCAATATCTGTTCAATGTGGATTACCTCAGGACAAGAGTCCCAAGTTACACCGCCCCCCATCAGATACCACTTGTTGCGTTCTTTTACAGGAACACGTTTCAGAGATGGAAAAGCAGAGATTGGCATAACTATTGAACGACCATCGTATAGGTCGACCTGGAATTTACCTCTTTGGGGAAACGACAACCGCTTTATGCGTGGTGTAACGTTCCAAAATCCTTCTGTCTTGTACATAAACTATCTCGTTTTTTTTACTTTAATGATTTTTATTGGCTTACCCTGCTTAAACAGCATCCATTGGCGAAGTAGTTTTTCTCGATATTCTGAGGCTATCTTAAGTACTTCCTTCACTTGCACATCTGTCAGGTCGCCTTTATCTACCACCTCAACCATTGGTTCAAGCCATATCTTGCATAAGTGTTCAGTGTTTCGCTTACCCACATGCACATGTGCACGATTTTCGTAGTAATCGGTATTCCAGAACAGGAAGTTCCAGATTACCTTGGCGGTTATATATAACAGTATCTTTGGCATGTCCTTTATTTCACACTTCTTTAACTTCCACTTTAGTTTCTTCAGGATTCCTACAAATGGCAAAGGTACAAAAAATCCCCTCTTCTCAGCAAAGAACGGGAAAATATTTTGTGTTAAAGATTGCAAATCCCTATATTACCGCCACCTTGTTCAATTCGTTGCGGATGGCGCGGTTGATGAAGTCGTTGATTGTCGTTCCCGATGCAGCCACGAAAGCCGCTACGCGCGAATGCAGCTCCGAGGGCATCCTCAGGTTCAGCTTGCCGCTATAAGGCTTCTGAGGCTCCACGCCGTCAGCCTTGCAGCCCTCGATGTAGCTGTCGATGCCAGCCTCGAAGTCCTGCCTGAGTTCGTCGAGCGTCTGCCCCTCATAAGCTATCAAGTCCTTGCCCATGCCCTGCACCTTACCCACCAGGCAGTTGTCCTCCCGGCTGTATTCCACGCTACCCTTGTAGCCCTTGTACTCTAAGTAATCCATCGTTCTTTTACCTCCTTATTATATTAATCCCTTATTCTTCAGATGCTGATAAATCGTCTTCACCATCCACTCCTTCATGATGCTGCCCGGATGTGGGCGGTGAATGTCGATATAGCTGCCAGTAGCCTCATTCTTGAAGCGAACACGAGAGCCAGACGTAGCACCTTTCTGATGTTCCGCATAGCCGAAATAGGCCAAAAGGCTCACCGTTTCTTCATACGTGAAGTCCTTCGGTCGCTTCTTGAATCGCTCTACCAGTTTCTCTTTCGAACCCATAATCTTTGTTTCTTGGGTGCAAAGGTACTAAATTTAGTACTAACTGCCAAATGTTTCTGGCAAAATTATTAAATCACCCCCACAAATTCGCCGATGACTC
>CAMNPM010000037.1 GCA_946548065.1 uncultured Prevotella sp.
CGGATGTGCATTTATTCTCCTACCAGTCGTAGGCAGGATGTTTGGCTTGTATCCCGTCAAGGGATTCCAGAGATACAACTAACCATTCCTATACAAAGTGCAGGAATCGCTGGCGGAAAACTATACCTGATCAATCATGAACGTCTGTATTATTTGCCTCTCAATTAAGCGGCGCCCATAACACGTAAGTTCCAAGTCACTATTATTCCCAAACACCTGTAGACCGAGATTCTTGCATAAAGACTTGGGTGACTCAGTATCTTTTTGTTCGCAGAAAAAAAGTTTTTGTTTTTTGCCTACACTGCCTACACTAACCTCGGGAAACCCTTTGTACATCGGCATTTGAGCTTAGTGTAGGCAACGGATTTTTAGTGTAGGCAAGTGCCTTTTGGAGCTGTTTTTACACAAATGACCGCCAAAAAGAGGTACTTTCGATGCGGTGATGGCCCCTGTCTGACTTATGGTAAAGGTCTTCCAATCGAGTTAATTCGAATGATGAATCGAATTAACTCTGGCGATGAATCGAATTAACTCAGACGATGAATCGAATTAACTCAGACGACGAATCAAATTAGCTCTGACATTGAAGCGAGTTGACCAGCTCGTCGATGATGTCGCGGGCCACCTCGCGCTTGGGCTTGCGAGGGAAGTCGTGCTGGCCGGTGGGCGAGATGATGCTGACTTGGTTGTCGTCCGACTGGAAGCAGGTGCCTTTGTTCTGCAGCGAGTTGAGCACGATGAAGTCGAGGTTCTTCTTTGCCAGTTTCTTCTGTGCGTTGGCCTGCTCATCGTTGGTCTCCAGAGCGAAGCCCACCAGTACCTGGCGTTGCTTCATCCGGCCCAGTGCGGCCGCAATGTCGGGATTGGGTACCAGGCGGAGCATGAGTTCGTCGCCTTCGCGCTTGATTTTCTGCTGGGCAGCCTGCTCAGGGCGGAAGTCGGCCACGGCAGCACAGAGTATGGCGGCATCCTGCCGGGGGAAGGCCTCGGTGGCAGCCTGATACATCTGCTCGCAGCTCTCTACCTTTATAATAGAGAGATGAGAGGAGTGGGGTGAGAGCTGGGTGCTGACGGGGCCTGCGATGAGCGTTACCTCAGCTCCTCGGCGCAGGCACTCTTCGGCCAGCGCAAAGCCCATCTTGCCGCTGCTGTAGTTGCCAATGAAGCGCACGGGGTCTATCCGCTCGTAGGTCGGACCGGCGGTAATCATGATTTTCTTGCCCTGCAGGTCTTTGGGCTCGAAATAGTGGTCCAGGTAGGCCACGATGTTCTCAGGCTCCTCCATGCGTCCCTTGCCCTCCAGTCCGGAGGCCAGGAAGCCGCTCTGTGGCTCGATGATGTGATTGCCAAAGCTGCGCAGACGCTCCATGTTGTGCTGCGTGGAGGGATGCTGGTACATGTCGAGGTCCATGGCGGGAGCGATGAAAACCGGTGCTTTCATCGAGAGGTAGGTAGTAATGAGCATGTTGTCGGCCACACCGTTGGCCATCTTGCCCAGTGTGGAAGCAGTGCAGGGCGCGATGAGCATGGCATCGGCCCATAGTCCCAACTTGACGTGCGAGTTCCACGTGCCGTCGCGCTGCGAGAAGAACTCGCTGACGACGGGCTTCTGTGTCAGTGCCGAGAGCGTGATGGGTGTGATAAACTCCTTGCCGGCGGGGGTGATGACCACCTGAACCTCGGCACCGGCCTTCACCAGATGGCGGATGATGAGACACGACTTATAGGCTGCTATCGACCCCGTGATGCCAAGTACAATCTTTTTTCCTTTCAACATATCTTTTACCTCTTACTTCTTACCTCTTACCTTTTACTTTTTATCTCTTACCTATTACTTCTTACCTCTTACCTTTTACCTCTGAACTCTTTATTTCCCAGCCATGCGGAGTCTGATGCGCGTCAGCACCTGCTTGGTATTGTAGGTGAATTCGCCGTTCAGAATCCAGCTGTAGTATCCTGGGTCTGTGCGCAGGATGTCGGCTACGGGCTGTCCCTTATACTTGCCGAAGTTGAACACCTCGGTACGCTGTCCGTTGACCTCAGCCCAGATGATGCGCCCGGCAAAGTCGACGTTGTCGTTCTGCTTGGAGAACTCAGCCAGCGCCTGCATGTCGTTTTCGAGCACCTTCTCAGGGTCTTCGTTGGCTCCGGGGGCATACTTGTCGAGCTCGCCCATCAGCACGCGGTAGGTAGCCTCAGTGTCCTGGTCGGCACGGTGAGCCTCGAAGTCGTCCTCCATCTTGCGTCCGCAGTAGAACTTGTAGGCTCCCGCCAGGTTGCGGCTTTCCATCTTCTTGAAAATGGTGCATGCATCGATGAGGCGGCATTTGGCAAAGTCAAAGTCGATGCCAGCGCGCAGGAATTCCTCAGCCAGCAGCGGCACATCGAAGTGGTTGCTGTTGTAGCCTGCTATGTCGGCTCCGGTGAAAATGCCGTTGAGCTTGGCAGCCAGCTGCTTGAAGGTGGGCTTGTCTTTCACCGTTTCGTCGCTGATGCCCGTCAGTTGTGTGATAAACGTTGGTATGGGTTTTTCTGGGTTGATGAGTTCGTTGCCGCGCTCCTCGCGGCCGTCGGGAAATACCTTGATGTATGATATCTGGATGACGCGGTCTTTCACCAAGTCAAGTCCGGTAGTCTCTAAGTCAAAGATTACCAGCGGTTTCTGAAGATTCAGTTTCATGTTTCTTCTGTATGTTCCTAATTGCTTTCTGTTGAATGTTGGATTTGTTTTCCTAATCGTTGAGCAGCATAGGCATCATGAGCATGAGTATGTCTTGATTCTCAGGCTGTTCGGAGGGCAGGACGAGTCCGGCGCGGCTGGGGTCAGCCAGCTGAATGTTTACCTCCTGACAGTCGAAGTTGCTCAGTACCTCGATGAATGCTGTACCCTTGAATCCGATGCTCATAGGCTGTCCGTTGTATTCGCATGCCATGCGCTCGGTTGCCGTCTTGGCGAAGTCGTAGTCCTGTGCATCGAGCTGCAGCTTGCCGCCTTCTACATGGAAGCGGATGAGATTGCTGGAGTCGTTGGCAAAGGGCTGAACGCGACGGAGTGCTGCCAGCAGTGACAGACGGTCGACGGTGAGCAGGTTAGGGTTGTTTTGTGGAATCACCGAGTTGTAGTTGGGGTAGCGTCCCTCAATGAGTCGGCAGGTGAGCTTTCCGTCGCCATAGTTGATTTCGGCATTGCGCTCATCGAATCGTATCAGCACGTCACCGCCATCCTTGCCCAGCAGGTTTTTCAGTAGCGATGCAGGCTTCTTGGGCAGGATGAATGCTGCAGGCTGCTGGCTGTTGATATTGAGGATTTTGTTGCGCACCAGCTTGTGGCCGTCGCTGGCTACAAGTGCCAGATAGTCTGGGGTGAGGTCGAAGTAGATACCGTTCATCACCGGTCGCAGCTCGTCCTGGGCGGTGGCAAAGAGCGAGCGAGTGATATTGTCGGCCAGCATGGCATTGGGAATCCTGATCTCTGTGGCACTGTCACTGATACGCTGGGTGACGGGGAACTCGTCGGCACTCTCGACGGGGAGGGAGAAGAGACCGTTCTGATATGAAATCTTTGTAATCTTGCTCTGTAGGTCGACATCGAAGGTGAGGGGCTGCTCTGAAAATCCCTTTACCGCCTCCAGCAGGTCGTGACTGGCAATGGCAAAGCGGCCGTCACTGTCGTTGTCGGTAAGCTCCAACTGTGTATTCATCACGTTCTCGCTGTCGGAGGCCGTCAGATAGAGCATACCGCCTTGGATGTCGAACACAAAGTCTGCCAGGATGGGCAGGGAGTTCTTGCTATTGATGACTCTTGCAAGAGCATTAAGCTTGCTGCTTAGAGCAGTACTGGATACTGTAAATCTCATTTGTATTTCTGTTTTTAGTTCTGTTTCGTTCAAATTGACTACAAAAATACAAAAACTCTCGCTCAAAAGCAAAAAAAAATAAGGAAAAGTTCTCATTTTAGAATTATTTTCCGTAATTTCGCATTCTGAAACAAAAAACGCAATTAAAAAACGTATAAGAATTATGGATTTAACAGGTAAGATTATTGCAGTAATGCCTGCAAGTAGTGGCGTTTCACAGCGCACAGGTAACTCATGGATGTCGCAGGACTATGTCGTAGAGGTTCCGGGACAGTATCCGAGGCGTTGCGTCTTCCGCGTGTTTGGCGAGGATCGCATCAAGCAGTTCAATATTCAGCAGGGCCAGGATTATACCGTTTCGTTCGACATAGATGCCCACGAGTATCAGGGTCGCTGGTTTAACGACATCCGTGCCTACAGCGTAGTCCCGGCAGCTCCCATTGTAGGCTCTGCACCAGGTGCTGCCCCCGTGGCTGGTGCTACAGCACCGTTTCCTCCCCAGCCCTCAGCAGACAATGCTCCGTTCCCTCCCGCTCAGGAGTCGGCTGGTGAAGGCTCGACGGACGATCTGCCCTTCTAATTATATAAAAAGGTAGGAGGCGAGAGGTAATAGAGATGAGATACCGTTCTTTTTTCATCGGAACATTGGTGGTGACGGCTCTGGCTGTTGCCGCCTGTGGCGGGAAGAAGAAAGATGCTGCCTACTATATGGAGATGGTAGACAGCATCCGTAAGGCTGAGCAGGTGAAACAGCTGCACAAGCAGGCCGGTATCTACTCCGACCCCGTGGAGGCATGGTTCGACACGCTGTCCCTTCGCACACTGCCTCTTCAGTCGGCAGGTGCTGAGTATTGGGAGATAGGCCATTTCGTAGCGGTGCCGATGAGTGTCAACGAGCACTTCGGATGTAACGTCAGTCGGAAGCTCCGGGCCTTGGCCATGCCTTCTGCCTATCGCAAGGAGGTGGTGCTGGTGGCCGACATTACCGACTCCATAGCCCCCCGGCTGGTGCTCTATGTCATGGACAAAAGGCACCAACCCATTGACCACCTGACACTCTACGAGAAAAAGTCGGAAGACCGCAGCGATGATTTTGGGGAGACGTTTATGGAATACTTCATTACGAGCACGTATGAGATAACACTCCTCAGATACTACCAGTCGCACCGTGCAGAGCAGAAGCCGGAATTACTGGAGAGCCGACGATACCTCATCACGAAAGAAGGACGGTTTGAGGAGACCATCATAGAAATAGAGTAGGGGAAGCACCAGATGAGTGCTTAGAGTAATTTAGCGAGGCGACTGCGAAGCTGGTCGGCCTCGCTTTTTCTGATGGATAATACTATCTCGCACGTATTATCGTAGGTTTGACTGATAATGCGTGGATTCATGTCCTTGACGATGCGCATCACATCGTTCATCTGTGGATAGGCAAACGAGTACTTTACGATGTCCTCCACCTGTCGGGTCTCGATGGTGGAGTGGGCGATGGCATCGGCAGCGGCCTCGCGGTAGGCAACGATTAGTCCGCTGGTACCCAGGTTGACACCACCATAATAGCGCACCACCACAATGAGAATGTTGGTCAGGAGGTTGCTGTTGATCTGTCCCAGAATGGGCTTTCCTGCCGTTGACGAGGGTTCGCCATCGTCGTTGGCCCGGAAATCCTTGCGCTCGGCTCCCAACATGTAGGCATAGCACACATGGCGGGCATCGTAATACTTCTTGCGATACTGTGCCAGAAGCTCTTTGATGTCGTCTGTCGTCTCAACATGATGAGCAAAAGCGAGGAACTTACTCCGTTTCTCGGTGTAATATCCCTCGCTTGTTGCTGATATGGTCTTGTATTCGTCGTTCATTTACGAGAGTTTATGAATGACCAGTCCTGAGCGCAGCTTAGGCTCGAACCAAGTAGCCTTAGGAGGCATGATCTTGCCAGAGTCGGCAATATCCATGATTTGCTGCATGGTGACAGGATAGAGGGCCAGCGCGGCGCGCATTTCACCCGAGTCAACCCGGCGCTTCAGCTCGCCCAGCCCGCGCAGTCCGCCAACGAAATCGATTCGCTTCGAGGAGCGCAGGTCGCCGATGTTCAGAATCTCGTCGAGGATAAGGCGTGAGGAAATGTCGACATCGAGTACACCGATGGGGTCGGTGTTGTCGTAGGTGCCTTCCTTGGCCTTCAGCGAGTACCAGTGCTGGTCGAGATAGAGTGAGAACTCGTGCAGCTGCTGCGGTTTGTAGATGTTGGTACCCTTGTCCTCCAGCAGGAAGTTCTTTCCCAGGGCCTCAAGAAACTCTGCTGAACTTAGTCCGTTCAGGTCTTTCACCACACGGTTGTAGTCGAGGATGGTGAGCTGCGATGCCTGGAAGCAGACGGCCATGAAGAAGTTGTACTCCTCATCGCCACGGTGGTTGGGGTTCTGCTGCTGCTTCTCCTGCCCCACCAGAGCGGCAGCTGCCGAGCGGTGGTGGCCATCGGCAATATACAGGCTGGGCATCTTGCTGAATTCGGCGGTGATGGTCTCTGTGTCCTTATCGTTGTCGATAATCCAGAACTGATGGCGGAATCCATCGATGGGCGCGATGAAGTCGTATTCAGGTTCGGTCTTGGCATAGCGCATAATTAGTTCGTCGAGCGTCTTGTTGTCAGGATAGGCAAAGAACACCGGCTCGATGTTGGCATTGTTCACGCGGACGTGCTTCATGCGGTCTTCTTCCTTGTCGCGGCGCGTCAGCTCGTGCTTCTTGATATTGCCCTTCTGATAGTCGTCGGTGTGGGCACATACCACCAGACCATACTGGGTCTTGCCGTTCATGGTCTGAGCATATATATAATAATGTTCGCGAGCGTCTTGAACGAGCCAGCCTTTGTCCTGGAACTTCTGGAAGTTTTCTGCAGCCTTCTCGTAGACACGCGGGTCGTACTCCGAAGTTCCCACGGGAAAGTCAATCTCGGGCTTGATGATATGATAGAGGCTCTTCTCGTTGTCGCCAGCCTCTGCACGGGCTTCCTCACTATCGAGCACGTCGTAGGGACGACTCTCCACCTGCTCCACCAGCTCCTTGGGCGGGCGGATTCCCTTGAATGGTTTTACGATTGCCATAGGTTCTTACTTATAGGTTAGCCTTGATTTTCTCAATCATCTCCTGATACTCTGCGTCGGTGAGGTATACCTTGCCAGGGTTCATCTGGAACGTGCCACCATAGTCGGGACCGTCGACATACTTCGGAGCCAGATGGAAATGGAGGTGCGACAGCTTGTCGCTGTAGGCACCATAGTTGATTTTCTCAGGATTGAAGGCCTTCTGCATGGCGCGTGTCACCTGGGCTACATCTGCCATGAAGGCATTGCGGTCTTCGTCGCTGAGCTCGTTCAGGTCGTTTACGTGGTCTTTGTAAGCCACGAGACAGCGGCCACGGTAGGTTTGCTCCTTGAAAAGAAAGGCGCGCGAAACACGGAGGGTTGCAAACTCAATCATCAGATTGTGAAGGGTCTCGTTGTTCTGGCAGTAGAGGCACTGCTTGGGATCACTTTGCATAGTCGTTATTTTTGTTTTAGAATTAATTTTCCGCAAAGGTACAAATAAAAAGTGAGCCAACCAAACGGTCGGCTCACTTTCTTATCGTATATCGTCAAACTTTACTTGTTGACTTGGAATTTGGTGTCGCCGTCCTTGAAGAAGGCGTTGATCTGCTTGGCAGCGGCAATACCTGCATTGATGTTTGCCTCGGCAGTCTGTGCACCCATCTTCTTGGGGGTAGAGAAGTAGCGGCCTTCGAACTTCTTGAAGTCGGCATCGGCATCGGGCATGATGTCGGTGACAAACTTCAGGTCCTGACGCTCCTCCATCAGCTTCAGCAGCTCGGGTTCGTTGATGACTTCCTTGCGGGCTGTGTTCACCAGAATGCCGCCCTTCTTCATCTTGCCTACCAGTGCATAGTTGATGCTCTGCTTGGTTTCTGGAGTGGCAGGAATGTGTAAACTTACCACGTCACACTCCTCGAATAGAGCGTCCTGGTTGGCTACTGCGTGTACGCCAGCCTTCTCAATGACCTCTGCAGGGCAGAAAGCATCGTAGGCATAGACGTCCATGCCAAAGCCCTTGGCGATGCGGGCTACGTTACGGCCAACGTTGCCAAAAGCCAAAATGCCTAACTTCTTGCCCATCAGCTCTGTACCGGCCTTTCCGTTGTAGAAATTGCGTACGGTAAATACCAGCAGTCCGAACACCAGTTCGGCCACGGCGTTGGCGTTCTGTCCAGGTGTGTTCTCGGCTACCACGTTATGTGCCGTGGCGGCAGCCAAGTCGATGTTATCGTAACCGGCACCAGCACGTACAACAATCTTCAGCTGCTTGGCAGCATCGAGCACTTCGGCATCCACCTTGTCCGAACGGATAATCAGCGCGTCGGCATCCTTCACGGCATCGAGCAGCTGTGCTTTCTCGGTATATTTCTCTAGTAGGGCCAGCTCATTGCCGGCGGCCTCTACTTCAGCCTTGATGCCAGCAACGGCAGCTGCAGCAAAAGGCTTTTCTGTTGCTACTAATACTTTCATTTTTTCTGGAATTAATGATTAGCTTCGAATTCCTTCATGCAAGCAACGAGAGCGTTGCAGCCTTCAATGGTCTGGGCATTGTAGCAAGAAGCGCGGAAACCGCCTACCGAACGGTGGCCCTTGACGCCCACCATGCCCTTTGACGTAGCGAAGTCGAGGAAGTCTTTCTCCAGCTCCTTATACTCGTCTGCCATCACGAAGCAGATGTTCATCAGTGAGCGGTCCTCCTCGACAGCTGTTCCGCGGAACATCTTGTTGCGGTCAATCTCGCCATAGACAATCTCAGCACGCTGCTGTGCCAGCTTGTCCATAGCCTCTACGCCACCGTTCTTCTTAATCCAGCGCAGGGTCTCCAAGGCAGAGTAGATGGGAACCACGGGAGGTGTGTTGAACATAGAACCCTTGTCAACGTGGGTGCGGTAGTCGAGCATGGTGGGAATCTCGCGGGGAGCGCGGCCCAGCTTCTCATCCTTCAGGATAATGATGGTTACACCGGCCATAGCCAGATTCTTCTGGGCGCCGGCATAGATGGCGTCGTACTTGGCTACGTCGATGGGGCGCGAGAAGATGTCTGACGACATGTCGGCAATCAGGGGTACGTTGACATCCAGGTCCTTGCGAATCTCAGTACCGTAGATGGTGTTGTTGGTTGTGATATGCAGATAGTCGGCATCGGCAGGTACAGTCCATCCCTTGGGGATGAAGGTATAGTTGGCATCGGCTGAAGAAGCCACCTCTACTACCTCACCGAAAAGTTTAGCTTCCTTCATAGCTTTCTTGGCCCATACACCAGTGTTCAGGTAGGCGGCCTTCTTGATTAGGAAGTTGTAGGGAATCATGCAGAACTCCAGGCTTGCACCGCCTCCGAGGAAAATGACCGAGTAGCCCTCGGGCACTTGCAGCAGCTCCTTTACCAGAGCCACGGCCTCGTCGACTACGGGCTGGAAATCCTTGGCACGATGGCTGATCTCCATCAAAGAGAGACCCGAACCATTGAAGTCTAAACACTGTTGAGCGGTCTTTTCAATTACTTCGCGGGGAAGCATCGAGGGACCGGCATTAAAGTTGTACTTCTTCATTGTTTGAACGTTTGTTTAATTATTGTTTAAATACTTTGTTTTCTAATAATGGCGCGAAGTTACACTTTTTATTTGAATTAGGCAAATAATTGAGCAATAATTTAGTGTTTGGCGCCTTTTTGCTTGCTTTTTGTCAACTCTGAGTGGCAAATGTCAGCGCACTTGCTCTATGATGGTTTTGATACCTTTAATTTTTTCTCCCTTGGTCGTACGCAGTACTTGTTGCAGCTTTTCGCGACGGATGGCTACATAGGTATAGCGATCTTTGACATCAATGCGTCCTATTTCGCTGGCTTCCAGACAACCTTTCTTGCAGAGGAATCCCACGATGTCACCTTTCGACAACTTGTCCTTCTTGCCTTTGCCGATATAGAGCGTTGTCATGCGGGGCAGGGGAGGAAGGGACGTTGGTTGGCTTGACGGCAAATCGTAGGCTGCTGTCTCGCCGTCTATGTAGTCGGGAATGTGCTCTTCGCCACTGAGGATGAAGAAGGTGCGTCCAGAGGCATCCCAGCGCGCGGTGCGCCCTACGCGATGAATATAGCCTTCCTCGCTTTCAGGCAGGTGATAGTGGATGATGTTCTGTATGTTGGGTATGTCTAGTCCGCGCGATGCCAAGTCGGTTGCTACCAAGATATTGGCCGAACCGTTTGAGAATTTGTATAGCATGTCTTCGCGCTGCCGCTGCTCCAAGCCACCGTGGAAGTAGCAGGTAGTGAATCCGGCTTGTTGCAGGAAGGTGTTGGTACGTTCCACGCTGTCGCGATAATTGAGGAAGACGATACTGCTTTCCTCGCCCAGTGACAATAGCAGCAGTCGTAGTGTTTCGAGCTTGTCCTTCTGCGGACTATTCACCTCGTAGAGCGTGACTCGTTGCGAGGTCTGCTCGTCTTCAGGCAGAAAGTCAACCAGCGTACCCTTCTTGCTCATATTGACAAACTGCGGTATCTGCTCAGCATTGGTGGCAGAGAGCAGTATGCGGCGGCTGAGTGCCGGAAGACTCTTGATGAGCTTCTGCATCTCTAAGTGGAAGCCCATTTCTAGGCATTTGTCAAACTCGTCGATAATTAGGTAGCGGATGTTGTAGCGCTGAATGTTGCCTTTGTCCAAGTGGTCGTTCAATCGTCCTGGGGTGCCGAATACTATCTGTGGCCGCACATCCTTGAGCACCTTGTGCTCGTCCATCGTGGGACGCCCGCCATAGCAGGCCGTAGAACGTAGTCCGCAGCCCATGCTCTTCAGTACGGTGTCCGACTGGAGAGCCAATTCGCGCCCTGGGGTGATAACCAAGGCCTGCACTTGGTCGCTGTCGGCATCTATCAGTTGGACGAGTGGCAGCAAATAGGCTAGCGTCTTTCCCGTACCAGTAGGTGACAGCAAAACAACATCACCGTCGGAGTCTAATAAGGCTTCGGCGGCGTGTTGCTGCATCTCGTTGAGTGCGGTGATGCGGAGCTTGTTCAGTATCTTTTGAACATCCACAAGCTTGTATCTTAAAGTTTGTGATTACTTCTTCTCGTCTTTCTTCTCGTCCTTCTTGGCTGCAGGAGCCTTCTTGTAACGCTTGTTCAGACCTTTGATGACATCGTTGGTGATGTCGAAGCGCTTGGCGGCATAGAGAATGTTGTCGCCCTGCTTGGTCAGGATGAGGTCGTACTTCTTGTCCTTGTTGTAGGCATTGAGGAAGTTCATCAGCGAGTCGCGCAAGGCTTCGTTGAACTTGGCGGTCTCGTTGGCAAGCTCGTTCTCCAGGCGGGCCTGCAACTCCTGCAGACTCTGCTGCTGGCGCTGGATGGCGGCTTGCTGGCTCTCGGCCTGCTCACGACTGGTGAATCCGTTGTTCTGCAGCTTCTGCTGGAAGTTAGCGGCTGCACTTTGCAACTGCTGCCCCTTCTGGTTCAGCGTGTTGCGGGCGTTGTTGCTCTTCTTCTGAAGATCCAGTGACTTCTCCTTGCAGAACTCGTACTGGGTCATCAGCGAGTCAACTTCCACAAAGGCGATTTTCAGACCACCCGATGTGGTGTTGTCTGCTGAAGTGGGTTCTTCGTCCATCTTGGGGCTTGCATTGTTGCAAGAGGCCAGTGCTACTATGGCAGCTGCGGCCATCATCATGTACTTTTTCATTGTTTTTTTATTTTGTTGTTTTGATATTCTGGTGAAGTTATTTCGATTTCTCCGTAACGGCAAATCTGCTCCTTCGTCGCATTTCGCGGTCTTGGTCCATCACGCAATGGATGCCACGCTCACGCATGGCCTTTGAGTCGTGAATGTGCTGCGAAGAGAAGCGCCCTTCCTTGTTGGAAAGCACTTTTATCAGCAAAAAAGCCATGCCGATAGCAATTATTAACGTACTAAAGAGCAGTATTTTCATCATAAATGATTAATTTTGCGGGTGCAAAGATACAAATTAAAAATCAAACAGCTAATAATAAACATTTAAATAAACATTAAATATGAATAAAAGTGAGTTAAAACCTGCTGTGGTATTCGAACAGTTTGCTAAGATTAACCAGATTCCCCGTCCCTCGAAGCGTGAGGAGAAGATGATTGAGTACCTGAAACACTTTGGTGAGAGTCTCGGACTGGAGACTCAGGTGGATGAAGTTGGCAATGTCATTATCCGCAAGCCTGCTACTTCTGGCTATGAAGACTGCAAGACCGTGATCCTGCAGAGCCATATGGATATGGTATGCGACTGTCTTCCCGATGTGAAGATAGATTTCGACCGCGACCCTATTACCGCTTACGTAGACGGTGAGTGGATGCGTGCCAAGGGTACTACCCTTGGTGCTGATGACGGTATAGGATGTGCGATGGAAATGGCTATCCTTGAGTCGGATGACATAGAACATGGCCCTATAGAGTGTGTATTCACCCGCGATGAAGAGACGGGGCTGACAGGGGCTATGGGTATGAAGTCTGGGTTTATGACTGGCGATTTCCTGATTAATCTCGACTCGGAGGATGAAGGCGAGATTTTCGTCAGCTGTGCCGGCGGTCGGACCACGACTGCCCGTTTTGACATTGTGCGCAATGATGCCCCTGCTGACTGCTTCTTCATCAAGGGTTCAGTACAAGGGCTCGTTGGAGGTCACTCGGGTGACGATATCAACAAGAAGCGTGCTAATGGACTGAAGATTATTGCCCGCTTTGTATATCAGGAGATGGAACGATACGACGATGTGCATCTGGTGCAACTACACGGAGGTAGCCTTCACAATGCCATTCCCCGTGGAGGTTATTTTGTGCTGGCAGTACCCAATGCCATCAAAGAGAATATACGGGCCGACTGGAATGTGTTCTCTGCCGAGGTGGACGAGGAGTTTCACGTCACCGATTCCAATATGGCATGGGGTATGTGCAGCAGCGATCCAGAACCAATCATCGCTGACGAGGTGGCCCGACGGTTCGTCTATGCCATTCAGGCTGTTGACAATGGCGTGTATTCCGTTTGCCAGGATGAAGAACTGGGTGGCATGACGGAAACTTCCAGCAATCTTGCCCGAATTGAGACCAATGCGGACACCATCGACATTGTTACTTCTCAGCGTTCGAACGTGATGTCGAACCTTGACAATATGTGCAACACCGTAGCCGCAGTCTTTAAACTGGCCGGTGCCAAGGTCACTCATTCTGAGGGATATCCTGCCTGGAAGATGCGGGCTCATAGCGAGTTGCAGTCCATCGTGAAGGATACTTATCGCAAGCTGTTCCAGAAAGACCCCGTAGTACGTGGTATCCATGCCGGTCTGGAGTGCGGACTATTTGCTGAGCGCTATCCTAACCTCGACATGGTGAGCTTCGGGCCCACGTTGCGCGATGTGCACACTCCCGACGAGCGACTGCTCATTCCCACTGTCCAGATGGTGTGGGACCATCTGTTGCTCACCCTCAAGTCGATGCCCCACCAGTCATGAAGCATCTCTATTTATTTATAATAGGTATAGCCTTGCTGTCGTTCACTTCGTGTGGACGACAGCAACAGGCCAAGTCGGTGGTCAAGGAGTTCATGGACCGGCAGCTGCATAAGGCAGATATTAGCTATTTGGATTTCTCGGATGTCGATTCCACTCATGCAATCACAGACTCTTTGGTTCAAGCGTTGAGGCATCGGGCTCCGTCAGGTCTCCAGTACGAGGACCCCAAGGGTAGGTCGCTGATTTTTATCCGCGCCAAATATACAGAGGGAGATGACACTCTCAGTGCTACTTTCTACATGAACTCGAATCCTACAGGGATAGTGGCTTTCAAGGACAACTGAACTGTAGGTCAATAATCATGTTGATAAGACATGAGACGTTAGCAGTGGAATAGTGGTATAGCTCTTATAACCTCTCTATTTGCTTGACGCCCTTTACGGCGCGGAGCTTCCTGAGGAGGGCCTCCAGGCGGGTGTTGTCGTCTATCATGATGGTCAGGTTGCCGCTGAAAAGCCCGTCGTGCGAGTCGATGTTGATAGAGCGCAACACAAGTTTCTCGTCTTTCGAGATAATGCTGGTCAGGTTGTTGACGATACCAATGTCGTCATTGCCGATAACTCGCAGTGTAATAGCATATTGTGACGCGCCCTTTCCGCTCCACTTTGCCTTGACAATACGATAACCGAAACGTTTTCTGAGTTCTGGGGCGTTGGGGCAGTCGTCGCGGTGAATCTTGATACCGCCGCTGATGGTGACGAAGCCGAACACCTTGTCTCCGTAGATGGGCTGGCAGCAGCGTGCCAGCTGATAGTCGATGCCCTTCAGGTTGCGGTCTATCACCAGCACGTCGTCCTGGATGGCATTGGCAGGCAACCGGGACTCGTCAAGTACGAAGTTGGCTGCACTCTCGGCAACATTGTTGCCCGTCACGGGCTGGTCGCCCAGTTGCAGCTCGGCATAGCGGTCGATGACGTGGTTGACATCCAGCTCGCCAGAGGCTATCTGGCGGTAGAAGTCGCTTACCTCCTTGAAGCCCAGCTTGCGGATGAGCACCTGCATGATGCTCTCGTCCATCTCCAGTTTGCGGTTCTTGAACTTACGCTCCAGCATCTCCTTGGCAAACAGTCCCTCCTTCACCTGTGTCTCCTTTAGGGCCAGGCGTATCTTCGACTTGGCTCGCGAGGTCTTGACCACATTCAGCCAGTCTTGTTTAGGCTTTTGGTTGCCGGAGGTCATGATTTCTACCTGGTCGCCGCTCTGCAGCTGCTGGCGCAGGGTGACCACCTTGCCGTTAATGCGGGCGCCCGTACACTGGTTGCCTATGTTTGAGTGGATATGGTAGGCAAAGTCGAGCACGGTGGCACCCTTCGGAAACTTGAAGAGGTCGCCCTTGGGCGTGAAGACGAAGACTTCGTCCTCGTATAGGTCCATCTTGAACTGGTCCATGGCTTCCAGTCCGTCGCTGGTCTCCAGCATGGTACGTATGTTTGTCAGCCATTCGTCCATGCCGGCATCGCCCTTAATACCCTTATAGCGCCAGTGGGCTGCAACGCCTCGCTCGGCAACCTCGTCCATGCGTTCGGTGCGTATCTGTACCTCCACCCATTTCTGCTCAGGTCCCAGCACAGTGATGTGCAGGCTTTCGTAACCGTTCGACTTAGGCACACTTAACCAGTCGCGAAGGCGGCGGGGGTTAGGTTGGTACATTGAGGTGACGATAGCAAAAGCCTGCCAGCATTGCATCTTCTCTTTTTCAATAGGTGTGTCTATGATGATACGTATGGCGAAGAGGTCGTAAACGCCCTCAAATGTACATTTCTGCTTCTTCATCTTCTGCCAGATGCTGTGTATCGATTTTGTTCGTCCCTTGATGTGGAACTTGAGTCCGGCCTCTTTCAGGCGTTGGTCTATAGGCTTGATGAAGCGATCGATATAGGCATCGCGGTTCTTCTTCGTCTCACTTAGCTTGTCTTTGATGTGGTAGTAGGCATCATGTTCCAGATACTTCAGCGACAAATCCTCCAGTTCGCTTTTCAGCTTGTAAAGTCCGAGTTTGTGAGCCAATGGTGCATAGAGGTAGGCGGCTTCCTGGCTCACCTCCTTCTTTTGGATGCTTACCTCATCTGGCACATCGCGTATCTGGCGCATTAGATTCACGCGGTCGGCAATCATAATCAAGATGACGCGCATGTCCTCAGCAAACGACAGTAGCAGATTTCGGAAGTTTTCCGATTCTACAACCGGGTTCTTCTTGTACAACTGCTGTATGCGCTGCAGCCCGCGTAGGATGCGAGCCACAGACTCACCATAGTCGGCCTGTACGTCATCAATTGTCAAGTAGCCTTCCTCTACGCTGGGTCGCAGCAGTACGGCAATTACAGCATCGCGCCTGAGTCCTATTTCCTCCACCACCAGCTGGGCGGTCTGGAAACTGAGTAATATAGGGTTGAGCCCGAATACATTGCGATGCATCTGATGGCTCTCGATAGCGTTCATCAGGTGGTGGCGCATGTGTGTGACATCAGACTCAGATACCGAATCGTCCAATAGTTCACGTACCTTCTGATAGAGTGACAGTGTCTCTTCCTTCTCTTCTGTTGTGAATCTAAACTTCTCCATATTTGTTTGCAAAAGTACAAATAAATGCGGAAAATGCAAAAGAAATGCCTGAATATTTTGTGGTTCGGAAAAATTGTGCTATCTTTGTGCTCGATTATAAAATTTCATTTTAAAACAACGTAATACTAAAACAAATGGCAAAAATTGTAACTTTAGGTGAGATTATGCTCCGCCTGTCGCCCATGGGCAACGACCGTTTCATTCAGAGTGAGTCATTCCGTATCATTCCTGGTGGTGGTGAGGCTAACGTCGCTGTCTCGGTGGCTAACTATGGTCACGAGGCTTATTTCGTCAGCAAGCTGCCCAAGCATGAGATTGGTCAGATAGCAGTCAATGCTCTACGCCGCTATGGTGTTAACACCCAGTTCATCGCTCGTGGTGGAGACCGTGTGGGGCTGTACTATGCTGAGACGGGTGCTTCCATGCGTCCTTCAAAGGTCATCTACGATCGTGCACATAGCTCTATTGCTGAGGCTGATCCTTCTGACTTCGACTTCGATGCTATCATGGAAGGTGCTGCCTGGTTCCACTGGTCGGGTATTACCCCCGCTATCAGCGACAAGGCTGCTGAGCTGACCAAGCTGGCTTGCGAGGCTGCCAAGCGTCACGGTGTCACTGTATCTGTCGACCTGAACTTCCGCAAGAAGCTGTGGACTTCTGAGAAGGCTATCTCCATCATGCGTCCTCTGATGCAGTATGTTGACGTCTGTATCGGTAACGAGGAAGACGCTGAGCTCTGTCTGGGCTTCAAGCCCGATGCCGACGTTGAGGGTGGTAAGACTGACGCTGCCGGCTACGAGGGTATCTTCAAGCAGATGAAGCAGGAGTTTGGATTCAAGTATGTGGTTTCTACACTGCGTGAGAGCTACAGTGCTACCTTCAATGGCTGGAAGGCTCTTATCTATGATGGCAAAGAGTTCTATCAGTCAAAGCGCTATGAGATCAATCCTATCATCGACCGCGTAGGTGGTGGCGACTCGTTCTCTGGTGGTCTTATTCATGGTCTGCTTACCAAGCCGACACAGGGCGAGGCTCTTGAGTTTGCCGTTGCTGCTTCTGCCTTGAAGCACACCATCAATGGCGACTTCAACCTGGTAGGTGCTGACGAGGTAGAGTCACTTGCTGGTGGTAACGCTAGTGGCCGCGTACAACGCTAATGCTATTCAGATAAATTCCTAAAAATAGATTATATAAAAATGGCAAAATTTGATAAAATTGCAGTATTGAAGAAGATCGGTGATACCGGTATGGTTCCCGTATTCTATAACAAAGACCTCGAGATTTGTAAGAATGTAGTGAAGGCTTGCTACGAGGGTGGTGTTCGCGCTTTTGAGTTCACCAATCGTGGCGACTTCGCCCAAGAGGTGTTTGGCGAGTTGGTGAAGTGGGCCGACAAGGAGTGTCCTGAGCTGGCTCTCGGTATTGGCTCTGTCGTTGATGCTCCTACGGCATCTCTTTACATCCAGCTTGGCGCCTGCTTCGTAGTGGGTCCGCTGTTCAATCCTGACATCGCTCCCGTCTGCAACCGTCGTCTGGTACCCTATTGCCCAGGCTGTATGACGGTCAGCGAGATTGGCAAGGCTCAGGAGTTGGGTTGCGACCTGACGAAGGTGTTCCCGGGCGACGTGGTAGGTCCTAACATGGTGAAGGGCCTGAAGGCACCGATGCCTTGGTCGAAGATCATGGTGACTGGCGGTGTGGCTCCCGAGGAGGAGAACCTGAAGGGCTGGTTCAAGGCTGGTGTCTATTGTGTAGGCATGGGTTCGAAGCTCTTCCCCAGCGACAAAGTGAAGGCTGGCGACTGGCAGTATGTAACCGACAAGTGCAAGGAGGCACTTGGTTATGTGGCTAAGGCCCGCGCTTAAACCATCATTATTCTGTGGCTCAGCATGGCTCTTGTCCGTGCTGGGCCTTTTGCTTTTATCAGCTTGCTCACCGTCCGACAAGGCAGCGGTGGACAAGCTGAATACTCTTTCTTATGCCTGTCATTATCGCAACATTGACTCTGCAGAGCATTATGCCCGTCAGGCTTTTCAGCTTGCTGATTCCTATCGTGACGGTCGGGCCGAGGCACTCAACAATATGGCCTTTGTCAGTATCATTCGCATGGACTATACCAAAGCTGAGAATCAGCTGGCGGAAGCCATATCGTTGACCGACAATCAGATAGAGCTGCTCGTTGCAGAAGTTCAACAGATGCGTCTGTGCCAGCGGCGCAGCGACAACCGTGCCTTCTACGAACATCGTGAGCAGGCCTTGGCTCATCTGGGGCGCATTAACGAGGAGCGCATTACCTTGTCGCCCCGTCTTTTGCAGAGACTGGTCTATGCTGAAAGCGAATTGGCCATTGTAAACTCCACCTACTATTATTATGTAGGATTGGAGCGACAGTCTGTCGAGGCACTTATGGAACTGAATACCGACGAGGTGCGCCACGACACGGCGCAATATTTGAACTATCTATACAACGTGGGTGCTGGGGGCATTATCACAGAAGGTACACCAGAGGATATTTATCAGGAAGAGATGGATTGTTTGCAACGTTGCCTGTCCATTGCCCAGCGGTTTGGCTATCCCTACTTCGAAGCCAATGCCAAGGAAGCT
Organism: uncultured Prevotella sp.; assembly: GCA_946548065.1. Lineage (GTDB taxonomy): Bacteria > Bacteroidota > Bacteroidia > Bacteroidales > Bacteroidaceae > Prevotella. The sequence goes on from CAMNPM010000037.1 coordinate 18,642, forward strand.
ATTGCCGAGCATACTAAGGATTTCAAGCTGGCAGGCGAGGCTCTTCTGCTGTTTAAGTCTTATGGCGATGTCTATCAAATAGCTGGCGCCCACCGTACGCTGGCCTCGTGTTATCATGCTCTGGGCGATGACGAGCAAGCCCTGGAGCATCTTCACCAGGCACTGGCCGACTCTGTCATCAACCAGGCTCCCGATCTGGTGGCGAGTATTCGCGAACAGCTTTCCGTAGCCTATTCGGCCCTCAATGACAAGCAACAGAGTGACTTGAACCGCAATATCTATATCGACCTGCAAGAACAGACGCGCCAAGACCGCGAGCTGGAGGCGCGTGCAGGCATTCTTGACCGCTCTGCTACCCAGCTCAACTGGATGATAACGGCTGTTGTCGCATCTATTGTGCTACTGCTGTTCCTGTTGTGGCTGTTCAACCATTTGCATCAGAAAAGCAAGGACGATCATCAGCTTGACGAGCTTCTGGAGCAGAAGTCCGATGAGTTGCGCCTTAGCAAACTGTCGCTCGAGAAATTGGAACGTCGTCATCTGGAACAGCGGGCAAAAGTGTCGCTCGTCAACAGTATCACACCATTTATCGACCGCATCATGTATTCTATTGGACGATTGGAGCACCTTGCAAATTCACAATTTGGTGGCACTGCCGATAGTCAGATGATGCAATCTACAAATGTTGAAATAGAATATATTCGCGAGCTGACCGACAAGATTATTGAGCAAAATGACCTGCTGACGCAATGGATCCAGCTGCGCCAAGGTGAACTTAGCCTCCATATAGAGAGCTTTAAGCTACAGCCCCTGTTCGACATGTTGAGCCGGGGTAAGGCCGGCTTTGACCTGAAAAACATTGCACTCCGTGTGGAACCTACTGACTGCATAGTGAAGGCCGACCGGGTGCTGACGCTTTTCATGCTCAATACGCTGGCCGACAATGCCCGTAAGTTCACCCCTAAGGGCGGCACTGTCACTATCTCTGCCTCCAGCCAAGGCGACTATGTGGAATTGTCGGTCCAGGATACGGGGTGCGGAATGTCGACCGAACAGTTGGCGCACGTCTTCGACCATAAAGTGGTGGGAGGACACGGTTTCGGTCTTATGAACTGCAAAGGCATTATCGAGAAGTATCGCAAGATGAGCCAGCTGTTCAGTGCCTGCCGCATTGCAGCCGTGAGCGAGCTTGGAAAGGGGTCGCGCTTTTTCTTCCTGCTCCCTAAGGGGATAGTTAGGCTATTGGTCATAGGTCTTACTCTGTTTGGACACTCATTGTCGGCCAGCAGTCAGGAGCTGACAGCCCTCGACCGGGCCCACATCTATGCCGACTCAGCCTACTTCTCCAATGTCAACGGCAACTACCAGCGTACTTTGCAGTTTGCCGACTCCTGCCGTTACTACCTGAATCGACAGTATCTCCAGCAGCGCCCCAAGGGTCGGCTGTTCATGGTGGCCGCCGGCGACACCTCGTTGGTGCCGGCCGAGATACAGTGGCTTTACGACAGCGTTGAAGTGAACTATCAGATTGTGCTCGACATTCGTAATGAGAGTGCTGTTGCCGCCTTGGCCCTGCACGAATGGGAGCTCTATGATTATAATAATAAGGTGTACACACAGCTCTTTAAGGAATTAAGTGCTGACAGTACGCTGGCTGACTACGTTCGCCAGATGCAGCAGTCGCAGCAGAACAAGCATATTGCTGTCATTCTGCTGGTAGTTATCTTGATGCTCATAGTTCCTGCCTACTATATGCTCTACTATCGCCACCGTCTCTACTATCACCATCGGCATGAGCGTATGTTGCTCGACAATATCGAGATGGCCGACGATGAACTGCGCCGCACTGAACTGGAAATGGCCCGACTGCATGTAGTCAATGCTGTACTTGACAACTGTCTGTCTGCCTTGAAGCATGAGACCATGTATTATCCTAGTCGCATCCGTCAGCTTACCGACAGCGGTGATCTGAGTCAGCTGGCTGAGGTAACCCGATATTATCGCGAACTTTACGGCATACTCTCCGAACAGGCTAACCGACAGGTGGAGCAGGTGAAGTTGCATGTACGTAAGCTTCTGCTCTACGGACAGCCTGTGCTGGGAGATGAGCATATGTTGCACTATCTGTTCGAGCTATTGGGAGTGAAGGAGAGTAGGGGAGATCGGCAAGAGGCGAACCCTCAAGTGGCATCAGAGGTCAAAGATGCCCAGTATGTAGTGTTCCGCATAGCCGCAAGATGTCAGTTGACCGAGGTCGAAACGCTGCTTACCCGCCAGATAGTGCGCGATCATGGCGAGGCTACCCACCGCCGCGCCTGTGGCATCACGATGGATGAGCACGGAACCACTATCATCCTGCCAAGGGCTAAGGACTGAAATCCCTAAGTTCCCGATATGAAAAGTATAATAGTAGAATAGTATAATAGTCAAATCGTCAAAAATGGACAAGTTTAAACTGATTATTGTAGAGGACGTGCCCCTCGAACTGAAAGGCACGGAAGGCATCGTTCGCAACGAGATTCCTGAAGCCGAAATCATTGGCACAGCACAAGACGAAGTGGCTTACTGGCGGCTTATCAAGCAGCAACAGCCCCAGCTGGTGTTGCTCGACCTGGGGCTGGGAGGCTCCACTACCGTGGGGGTTGAGTTGTGCCGACAGACCAAGGAGGCCTATCCACAGGTCAAGGTGCTCATCTTCACGGGCGAGATACTGAACGAGAAACTTTGGGTCGATGTCCTCGATGCTGGCGCCGACGGCATTATTCTCAAGAGTGGTGAACTGCTGACACGTCGCGATGTGTCAGCAGTCATGGAGGGTAAGCAGTTGGTGTTCAACGAACCTATCCTACAGAAGATAGTCGACCGCTTCAAGCAGTCTGTCTCCTCGCAGTTGGCTCGTCAGGAGGCACTTATCGATTACGAGATTGACGAGTATGACGAGCGCTTCCTTCGCCACTTGGCCCTGGGCTATACCAAGGAGCAGATTACAGGTTTGCGCGGTATGCCTTTTGGGGTGAAGAGTTTAGAGAAACGCCAAAACGAACTGGTGAAGAAACTCTTTCCTTCGGGCGAGAGCGTCAATGCCACTCGACTGGTGGTGCGCGCCCTTGAGCTGAGAATACTCGATATTGACAATCTTATGCCTGATGCAGAGTGAGTGAAGAATGAAGAAATTCCCTCTTTGGCGACTGTGGCACACAATGCTGCCTCACGGGTTTGAACTGCGCCGGGTGCTACCCTCAGTGGTGCTGGCACTCATGCTGCTGCAACTGTTGCTCATACTGGCATCGTGGCTCTGCAGCGCGGCCTTTCCTGCCACCAGCGTAGAGTCACTGCTCTCGGGCGAGGGCATACGCTGGTTCTTGGGACACTATGCCGAACTGTTGGCTACGCCGGTGCTGGTTTGGATTGTCCTGTTAGCGGCAGCTGTCGGAGCCGTAGAGAGGAGCGGAGTGCTGCAAAAGCCCCACGGCTATCGTGAGCGTCGAGGACGTGTCATCAGCCTCCTCTACCTGCTGCTTTGCCTGGTCGTTATGTTGTTGCTTACTGCCGGACCCCATGCCCTGCTGCTGTCGGCCACTGGCGACTTGTGGCCATCGCCCTTCTCAAGGAGTTTGATTCCTTTCGTAGCCTTTGCCCTGCTCACCGCAGCCGTGCTCTATGGTATCGTTGCCGATACGTTCAAAACACTGGCCGACGTTTGCGACTCATTACTTCTGGGTATCAGGAAAGCAGCCCCCATTCTGTTGCTTTACATCTTGTTAGCACAATTCTATTATTCCTTCTGTTACGTATTTCTCTTGAATCCCGCGTTTTAGGTATTGTGTGGCTTACATTTTATGCGTACCTTTGCATCCGGATATAATTAGCAGACATCAAATAGTTTTTTTTATACTGAGACATCATAAAGTATTTGTTTAGTTTAGTAATTAGGGCTGACCGTGAGGTTAGCCCTTTGTTTAGTCCTGTGGCGGAAAAACCTTTGAACATCAACATTGCGGCTTAGTGTAGGCAGTGCAAAACTGTGGCGAAAACACAGCACCCCTATTTTGTCCCAGGGCCTGGGACTTTTCCCGGAACTCACTCTGGAAATTGTCCCAGGCCTTGGGACAAAAATTAGACAACCTTATCGAAAGTACACTTTTCGGCGGCCTTTGAGGTAAAAATGGGCTAAAAAGGCACTTGCCTACACTAAAAATACGTTGCTTACACTAAGCTCAAACGCCGATGTACAAAGGGCTCAGCGGGGTTAGTGTAGGCAGTGTAGGCAAAAAACAAAAACTTTTTTTCTGTGGACAAAATATGCTGAGAAGAGAAAAAGAAGAAAAGATTAACAGTTAGTCGCTTTTCTTATTCTTGGTTAGGATTAACACCTAATTAACGCCCTTGAAAAGAAAAATCCTCTGTAAATCACTGATTTACAGAGGATTTCGAATGTTTCTTCGTAGTCGATAGGGGAATCGAACCCCTATGCCAAGATTGAGAATCTTGTATCCTAACCATTAGATGAATCGACCAGCATTTCAAAGATGCTCTCGCAGAGAAAATCCCACCGGCTGCGGAAGGAGGGGGATTCGAACCCCCGGTACGGGA
>CAMNPM010000038.1 GCA_946548065.1 uncultured Prevotella sp.
GGACTACTTCCTTCGCAAGAATTTGGAATATTCCATAAAATGTTGTACCTTTGCACCCGACGATGATTCACAAAACAGGCTGGTGGCTCTGAGTCGGGTGGTCTTTTTAATGCAATTTATAGCAGAACATTGAGTCCAGAACAGTCTCCAAATCGTAACCCAAAATTTTCTCAATCCTCTGCATCGCCTTTAGATAAAGAAATCCTGCAATTTCTTACAAAGTTACGAAAAGTCAAGCGAAAAGCCAAATTTATTTGAGCTTTTCCGAGACAGAGTAACTACACAAGCCTGATTTTCACTCCTCCCCATACTTCCGCTTCGCCTTGTAGTAGTTCGACGGCGAGACGACCGCCATCGGCAGTCCCGACACCCCGCCCGAGGCTCCCGACTACGATGACTGGCTGCAATAAATACTGCGAGAGATATGAACGGAATGCCAAGTAAAAGCAAAAAACCACAGGAATCCCTTCTTGGTAGGGTATTCCTGTGGCCTCTCGCCTAAATTTGCTTTTATATGTTTTTGTGCTTGTCTCTCATCAGGCAGGGGAACCAGAAAGTGATAACGGTTTTCCGTCCGCTCTCCATATCCATGTCGAGCTCGCCACCCATCGCGTCAATGATGGCCTTGCAGATGGCAAGCCCCAGTGGAGAGTTATCATTAGCCACCGTGAGGGCATCTTCCTTTTGCAGGAACGAGTAGATGTCGTCGGTTATCAACTCAGCTTGGCCATTGCCAAAATATGAAATAGTAACCTTTAAGCCATTGCGGTCGCTGCTGTAGTTGATGGCGATGTCACCTTGTGAAGTGTGCTTGGCGGCTTCTGTCAGCAGATGCATCATCAGCTGGTGCATCGAGTTGGTGTCTATCGTTGCCTTGCAGTGAGGCGACAGGTCGGATCTCAGCCGTACAGATACATCGGGCTTGGTGAGGTTCAGGGCCTCACGGCGATACGATGCCATCAGCTCGGCGAGGTTTACCTCAATCTGTGTGAACGTGGGCATGTTGCCCTCGAAGTTCGACAACTCCAGCAGTTGCTTGATGAAATTCAGCAGTTGCTGGCTGTTCTTGTTAATCTGCGAGGCCATCTCTTTCACTTGGGTTGGGTGCAGATTCTCGTCCTTCTCGTCAAGAATGAGATTGCTATAGCCAAGAATGGCATTCAGCGGTGTGCGAAGAGCATGACTGATATTGGCAAGGAACGCCGACTTCAGTTGCTCGCTCTTTTGTGCGCGCTTCAACTCTTTCTCCAACTGGGATTTATAATATCGGTGAAAGAAAAAGAATGCCATACTGAACCCTAACAAAATTAGAAAAATAATAATCAAAAATTCTGCATTCATATTTGTCGCATATTTTTTTTAGTTATTCTTAATATGTATTTCTCTTTTTAATTTTGGTGCAAAGTTACAAATTATTATTAAATAAGCAAAGAAAAATCAAATATTATTGTTCGATGGCTGTTGTTTTTTTAGATGAACCTGAATAATTAGCTTTGGAGCATAGTTGATTGTCTAAATAATAAAAAAAGTTAAAAAGCGTGGTACTGCCTAAAAATTATTGATGTGAAAATGGCTATAACTCACTAAAAAATTGTACCTTTGCAGCCGATTTGTAAAAAACAGTTGATGAAGAATGACAAAATGAAGAATCAGTACCGTATTAATGAGCAGATACGCGTACGTGAAGTCAGAATCGTTGGCGATAATGGTAGCACTGTTATGCCGACGCGTGAAGCATTGGATATGGCCCGTGATGAGGGTGTAGACCTGGTTGAAATATCTCCCAACGCCAATCCTCCCGTTTGTCGACTTATCGACTATTCGAAATTCCTCTACCAGCAGAAGAAGCGCCAGAAGGAGATGAAGGCCAAGCAGGTAAAGGTGGAGGTGAAGGAGATTCGTTTCGGACCTCAGACTGATGAGCACGACTACCAGTTTAAGCTGAAGCATGCCCGTGAGTTCCTGGAAGAAGGTAATAAGGTACGTGCGTATGTGTTCTTCCGTGGACGAAGCATTCTCTTCAAGGAGCAGGGCGAGGTGCTGTTGCTGCGCTTTGCCAACGACTTGGAGGAACTTGCAAAGGTTGAGGGAATGCCCTCGCTCGAAGGCAAGAAGATGTTCCTCTATCTGGCTCCCAAGAAGGCTGGCGTGGCTAAGAAAAGTCAGCAGGCCCGCGACCGTGAAGCCAACGAGGCTGAGGCCAAGGAGGCTTCCCGTCAGCAGAAGGCAGAGCAGATGCCGTCTAACGGTGGCATGTTTGCCAATGCGAAAATCAGTGATGATGCGTTGAAGAAACTCACTGAGGTAGAGGATTAGAATATAATAATTAAATAAGGAAAAGAAAAAAGGCGTCGCGCCCGGTATATGCGTAGTCGCCGATTATTAATAACAATTTAAATTTTTAAAAACAATGCCAAAAGTAAAGACAAACTCCGGAGCGAAGAAGCGTTTCTCGTTCACCGGAACAGGTAAGGTCAAGAGACATCATGCTTACCACAGTCACATTCTGACGAAGAAAACCAAGAAGCAGAAGCGTAATCTGGTAGGTTACACTGTTGTAGACAACAGCAACATGAAGCAGGTTCGTGACCTGTTGTGTCTCCGTTAATTCACCTATTGTCAAACATTAAAAGTTAAGAAAACTATGCCAAGATCAGTAAATCACGTAGCATCACGTGCAAAACGTAAGAGAATTCTTAGTCTGACCCGCGGTTACTTTGGTGCCCGCAAGAATGTTTGGACAGTAGCCAAGAACACCTATGAGAAGGGTCTGACCTACGCCTATCGCGATCGTAAGAACAAGAAGCGCACCTTCCGTGCCTTGTGGATCCAGCGTATCAATGCTGCCGCTCGTCAGGAGGGTATGAGCTACTCAGTGCTCATGGGCAAGCTGGCTAAGGCCGGTATCGAGATCAACCGTAAGGTGCTTGCCGACCTCGCTCTGAACAACCCCGAGGCCTTCAAGGCTATCGTAGCTCAGGTGAAGTAAGCTTGCAGATTCAATTCTGAGAGTTGAAAGAAAATCGCCCGGGGGTCTTCCTCCGGGCGATTAATCTTTCAATTCGTCAGTCTTCACTTTTTTACTTTTACTTTTTTGTGTAAATCCTTTGCTGTGGATCAGAGGACGGCTCTCTGATCTGTTCCAAGTTATAATAAAAACCTCTCAATTCATCCCCGCCGGGTGACAGACGGCGGGGATGATATACGGAGATGTCAAGATTCTTCGGGCGGTGTGCTGGCAGCGAGCAAAAGGGCTGAAAAACGTGAGTTAACTCAAAAGTACTTGAGAGTTAACTCATTCGATGAATCGAGTTAACTCAAGCGATGAATCGAGTTAACTGGCCTGAGGAAGGACGCTGGACGATGTAAGGATTCTTTGCACATGGGGCGACAGGTCTCTCTTCGAGAGTGTGGCGTTGCCATCTTCTGTGCAGTGAAGTGATAAGGATTTCGTCGCGCAAGGGAAATCGTAGAATAAAACAATTGTAGAATAATGCAATCGTAGAATAAAACAATTGTAAAATAGTAAATAAATCGTAAATAGTAAATCGTCAAATAGTAAATGAAAATAGGGGTGCGGGGCGGCGGTCTTAATGGTGGGTACCGTGAAACTCACGGAGTACCTATAGGTTTTAACAGCCGCCCTGCACACTTCCTAACGCAGACTGACGTACTTGTGCAGTGTCTGGCGCACGGAACCGTTGCCGCCAAAGAGCTCGCGTACATAGCCTTCTATCTGTTCGCCCAATCCTGCTTCGTAGAGGTCGAGACCGAACACATCGCTGCGGCTGTAGAGCTGACGCAGGCAGCTATAGTCTTGTTCTGGCTTGCCTACCTCCAGAGGGGCTACTATCTGCTGCAGCTCCTGAAGCATGGGGTCGGGTGAAGGCTCGAAGGGGGTGCCGTCGTCCTTGATGCCTTTCAGATAGCGGGCATAGCCTGCCAGCACGAGGGGGATGAGTTGTAGGTTCGACATGTCGAGTCCGCGGGCGATATACTTTTTGATGGTCTCTCCGAACCGGATGGGCAGCTTCTGCGAAGTGTCCATAGCGATGCGCTGCGGAGCATCGGGCATAAATGGATTGGGCAGGCGGCGATTGATGACGGCTCCGATAAACTCGTAGGGGTTCAGTACCCCCGGGTCTACCACTACGGGCATGGCCTCGATATATCCAATCTTCTGGATAAAGGCACGCAGGTCGGCATCTTGCATCTCTGCAGAGATGAGGGTGTAGCCCAGCATACAGCCGTATATGCTCATGGCGGTGTGCAGTGGATTGAGACAGGTGGTCACCTTCATGGTCTCCACCTTGTCTACGGTCTCGCGTGTGGTGTAGAGTGCTCCGCCCAGATGGAGTGGGGGACGGCCGTTGGTGTAGTGGTCCTCGATGACCAGATATTGCACTTCTTCGGCATTGACGAAGGGGGCGGTAAAGGTGTGACGCTCGGTCTCGATGTAGTTGTTGTCCTCAAAGCCGTCGGCGGCCAGCAGTTCTTTAACTTTCTCGTGGGGACGAGGGGTAATCTTGTCAATCATCGACCAGGGGAAGGTAATCTTCGTCTCGTCCTTCAGGTAGTCGAGGAAGGCAGCTGGCACCAGTCCGTCTTCCAGCCAGCGCTCAGCATAGGCAAAGACACCCGTCTTGACCTTGTCGCCGTTGTGCGAGCAGTTGTCCATCGACTGTATGGTGAGTGGCAGCTGTCCGGCTTGCCAGCGCTCGTAGAGCAGAGCGGTCACCTTGCCGAGGGCGAACATGGGTTGCAGTCCTCGTGCCAGATCGGCATCATTGTAAGAATAGCCTTTCTCGGTGATGGTGAACGAAATCATCTGCAGGCTGGGATTGCGGAAGATATCGATGAGCCGCTGCCAGTCCTGGAACTGGTAGTCGGCCTTCAGGGCCTCGGTGACGGAGGCGATGACCTTCTTCTCCACCGTGCCGTCGCTGCACAGAGCGACGTAGAGCGAGAGGTTGTCGTAGGGCTGGTAGGCTTTGTCGATGACTTCGAAGTCGAAGGTCTCGGCCACGATGACCCCTCGGTCGTACTTGCCCGTATTGAGCGCATCGTTGAGGATGGCTGCGGGGAAAGCACGGAAGATGTTGCCACCCCCGAAGTGTACCCATGTGGGTTCCTTGGCCGTCTTCTCTCGCACGGCCTTAATGTCAAACTTGGGGAGCTGGTAGCCTTTCTGCTCCCACTCTGCAGCGTTTATCTGTCCGCTTATAATATCTTTCAGTTTCATAGTTGATGTTTAATCAAAGAATCCGGGTTGTTTGTATTCTATTCCTAATTCACGGTCGACAGTGGCCAGTATGCCCTGCACCTGTCCGAGGGCGAACATGCGTCCCAGCAGGGTGTAGCCGGCATTGTGGCCGTGGGTCGACTCGTCCATGATGCCTCCCGGCTCGTCGGTGAAGGTCATGCCGTGGTCAACGCGCATGGGCAGGGCCGGGTTCTCTTTTTCGAAGATACGTGCCAGTTCGATGATGTCGGCACGGCCGCCCAGGTGAGATGCCTCGGTGAAGTCGCCATTGGGGAAGATATGGCACGAGCGCAGGTGTACGAAGTGGGTGCGTGGAGCAAACTCACGAGCCATTTCTACTACGTTGTTGTAGGCACCTGCCGACAGGCTGCCAGCACAGAACGTCAGGCCGTTGTGCTTATTGGGTACGGCATCGAGGAACCAGCGAATGTCTTCTTCGGTGCGAACGATGCGGGGCAAGCCCAGGATCTCGATAGGAGGATCGTCGGGGTGTACGCACATATTCATGTCGCACTCGTCGCAGACGGGCATGATGGCTTCGAGCCAGTATTTCATGTTGGCGCGCAACTGGGCCTTGTCGATGCCTTTGTAAAGAGCCAGGAAGTCGCGGAACTTCTGGATGGGTGCCTCGTCGTTCTCGGAGAAATTGCCGGAGACGAAGCCCTGTGTCTTGATGATGATGTTCTCCACCAGCTGGTGGTCCTTCTCCGGTGTCATGGTCTTTGCCAGTTCGTCGGCCTCGGCCAGCACATTACGTCCCTGGCCTACACCAGCGGGAAATTCGAATTTTGCCCACTCCTCGCGTGCGCCTTCGCGCTTCAGGATATAGATATCGAAATAGGCAAACTCTGCATAGTTGAAATACAAGTTGGTCGATCCGTTGGGATTCTGGTGTGCGAGGTCGGTGCGCGCCCAGTCTAATACCGGCATGAAGTTGTAGCAGATGGTGTGTATGCCCTCTGCTGCCAGGTTGCGCAGCGACTCCTTGTAAACCTCAATTTGTTCGTCGCGGTCGGGACCGCCATATTTAATGGTCTCAACTACGGGCAGCGACTCAACCACGCTCCAGCGCATGCCGTATGACTCAATATACTCGCGCAGCTCGCGGATTTTTTCGCGGGTCCACACTTGGCCTAAAGGTACGTCGTGAAGTGCTGTCACGATGCCCTCGACTCCGATCTCTCTCAGCATGGCAAGGGTAATCTTGTCTTTCTTGCCAAACCATCTCCAAGTTCTTTCCATAATTTAGTTGATAAAGTTTAATTTCATACTTTTTGCAAAAGTACGAATAAAAATTGGGCTGACAAAACATCAGCCCAATTTTTGTTTGCGAATAATGAAAAAATAGTTTACTCGTAGCGCATGGAGCGTGCCGGGTGGATGTGCGAGATGAGAAAACTGGGCGCTATGAGCACGAAAAGACAGATGACGAGTGTAGCTACATTGAGCAGCAGTATGACGGGAATGTTAAGCTCCATGGGCGCAGTGTCGACATAGTAGCTGGTAGGGTCGAGGTGTATCAGTCCTGTGTACTGCTGCACCAGCACGATGAACAGTCCTATAAGGTTGCCCCAGAGCAGTCCGCGGCCGATGATGAATACGGCAAACCACAGGAAAGTGTGGCGCACCATCTTGTTACGCATGCCCAGTGCTTTGAGGATGCCTATCATCTGGGTACGTTCCAGGATGATGATGAGCAGTCCGCTGATCATGGTGAATCCTGCCACACAAACCATAAGTGCCAATATAATCCATACGTTGATGTCGAGCAGCGAGAGCCACGAGAAGATATGAGGATATGCCTCGTAGATGGTCTGCGAGGTGAAGATGTTGCCATACTTGTCCGTTTTTCGGTTGACGTGTTCCACTATCTGCTGGGCCGTATTCTCCAGTTGGTCGAAGTCGTCTACCAGCACTTCTACACCGCTGCATTGGTCAGGCCCCCAACCGTTGAGCTTGACAGGGATAGGGAAGTCAGTGAAACACAACGACTGGTCAAACTGGTTCATGTTGGTCTGATAGATGCCCTTGATGGTAAATTTTCTGGCTCTCACGTCATCGTTGCCGATAAAGTAGGCATATACCCTGTCGCCTACTTCCAGACGGAGCTTGTCGGCCTGCTGCTGGGAAATGAGCAGTTGGTAGCTCGATTTGTCGGTGCTGAAGCGAGGCATCTCGCCTGCCACAAGGTTCTTTTGCAGAAACGACAGGTCGTAGTCGCTGCCCAGCCCTTTGAAGGCTACCCCCAGAAAGTCGGCATCGGTTTTCAGTATACCCTGAGTCAGCGAATAGCGTTCGGCATGTCGTACGCCGGGAGTGTGCTGAATGCTGTTGAACATTGAGTCGCTGACACTGATGGGCGAGGGACTGGCACTCTGCTGGCTCATGAAGTTCATGACCTGTATATGGCTGCCAAACCCCACCACCTTGTCGCGTATGGTATGCTTGAATCCGAATACCACACTTACGGTGACTATCATCACAGCCAGTCCGATAGCAACTCCGATAGTTGCTATGCGAATGGCCGGACGGCTGACCTGACGCCGCACGTCCTCGGCACCATTGATACGACGGGCTATGAATAAAGGAAGGTTCAAAATGCTATCTCTGCTCTCATTGCGAAGCCACACTCTCAACTCTCCACTCTCCCTGGATAGGCCTCAAGCGCCTTGCGTAATACGAAGAGAGCCCGCTCCAGGTCATCCTTCTTCAAGACGTAGGCTATACGTACCTGATTGATACCTGCTCCAGGGGTGGTGTAGAATCCGGCAGCAGGAGCCATCATTACAGTTTCGCCCTCGTACTGGAAATCGGCCAGGCACCAGCGGCAGAACTTCTCTGCATCGTCGACGGGCAGCTTGGCTACTGTATAGAAGGCTCCCATGGGGATGGGCGAGTAGACACCGGGAATACGATTCAGTCCGTCTATCAGACACTTGCGCCGTTCTACGTATTCATCGTAAACGTCGCGCAGGTATTCCTCAGGGGTGTCCAGTGAAGCCTCTGCCACTATCTGTCCGATAAGGGGAGGGGAGAGCCTTGCCTGGCAGAATTTCATCACTGCTTTGCGAACCTCGGCATTCTTGGTAATCAATGCCCCGATGCGAATACCACACTCTGAGTAGCGTTTCGATACGGAGTCGATGAGTATGACGTTCTGCTCAATACCCTCCAGATGACAGGCCGAGATATAGGGCGACCCCGTATAGATGTATTCACGATACACCTCGTCAGAGAATAGGTAGAGGTCGTACTTCTTCACCAGGTCGCGTATCTGGTTCATCTCGCGGCGGGTATAGAGATAACCGGTGGGATTGTTGGGGTTGCAGATCATGATGGCTCGGGTGCGGTCGTTGATCAGCTCTTCAAACTTCTCCACCTTCGGCAACGAGAAACCTTCATCTATCGTAGTGGCAATGGTTCGTATCTTGGCACCTGCCGAAATGGCAAAGGCCATGTAGTTGGCGTATGCAGGCTCGGGCACAATGATTTCATCGCCTGGATTGAGGCATGACAGGAATGCAAACAGCACTGCCTCCGAACCTCCAGAGGTGATGATGATGTCATCGGCCTCTACATTAATATTATATTTGGCGTAGTAGCCCACCAGTTTCTCGCGGTAGCTCAAGTAGCCCTGCGAAGGTGAATATTCAAGGATGTTGCGGTCTATTTCCTTCAGTGCATCGAGTGCCACCTGTGGGGTAGGCAGGTCTGGCTGACCGATGTTGAGATGATAGACCTTTGTTCCGCGTTTCTTTGCTGCGGCAGCCAGAGGAGCGAGCTTCCTGATAGGCGACTCGGGCATCTCCAGTCCGCGTACTGATATTTCCGGCATTGTTGTTTTTGTCTCTTAATTTACGTAAATCGCCTGCAAAGGTACGAATAAGTGAGCGAAAAACCAAATTTATTTGGGTTTTTCCGAACGAAAGTACTTTCGACATGGTCAGAGGTACTAAAATGTTTAGAGTTTGGTGTGGTGAATTGAGAGATTTTTAACTTGAATTGTTTTTTTTTGCTAAATTTCTATCAATTATTTTATTTTCTACCCACTTTAATCACTAAACTCTAAACTTTTTTGTACTTTTGCGCTACCAAACAAGAAGAGCGTATGAATTACGAAGAAATGTTAGCCGCCCGAAACGAAGGCAAGAAGAATGCCATCAAGCAACCTATCGGTGGCTATTATCGCGAGCAGTCAAATGGTAAATGGCGTGGTATGGTTGATATACGCCAGGACATGCAGAGTAATATTGCCTTCACAAAGGCATTGGAGCAGGAATGCGAGCGCAATAAGACACTGGCCAGCAACCATCAGATTCACTTCACCCCTGTCATGAACGAGGGTGAGGTGAGCCGGCTTGAGCTGGAGACTGGCAATTTCCTGACTTTCGAACAGCTGCTTATCGACACCCCAGCTATCGTAGCCGAGAAGGACTTCCTGCTGCAGACCCTACAGACGCTGGTCACCATCACCAGCTATCTGCATCAGCAGGGCATCAAGCACATCTGCTATTCGCCGAAGACCGTCTTTGTCCGCAAGGGCGACCATTCTCCTCTGCTCCTGTCGCATGGCGAGTTCTACCTGACATTGTCTGATCAGCGCGAGTTCTATGGCAACGATGCTGACTACGTGGCTCCTGAAGTGCTGGACAATGGCACTGTCGACGAGCGTTCTGATGTGTATAGCATCGGTAAGTTCATGGAAAGCCTATGTCGGCAGAGCGACCTGCCGTTCGAGTTCCGTTCGGCCGTCAAGCGGGCTGTCAGCGAGTCGCCAGAAGACCGATTCCTGACTCCTGAGGATATGCTCAAAGCGGTCCGCAAGCGCAAGGATAGCATGAAGTCGGTCATCACTTTTGTCGTTGCCGCTGTGATAGCCCTGCTCTGTGTCGGGCTCTATTTCGACATGATGCCCGAGTCTAATCCAGTGGAGTTTGTGAAACCCGTACCCCGTCAGGCTACTGACGACCTGATTGACGATGGTTTCGATCCTGCCGAGCTGGGAGTCACCAGCGATGGCGACTCCCTGGTGGTCGACCAGGCTACGGAACGCGACTATCAGGCTAAGGCTGAAGAGATATTCCGTAAGAAATACGAAAAGGAGGCCGACCGTATACTCTCCAGGATATATACCAAGGACTATATGAGCAGCAGTGAGAAGAAGTTCCTCTCTGAGAGCGAAGCTACCATCGACGAGCTGATGAAGGTTCAGAGCGAGCTGGGAGCTGAGTCTGGCCTGACTCCCGAACGTGCCCAGCTGATTGCCACCGAGATTATCGAACGTGTCACCAACCAGAAGAAAAAGACCATTGGTGCTGGCTCGCATCGGAATGGTATCCAAAAGTAATTGCAATGTCTAATGATTAACGTATAATATAAGGATAAAGAAAAAATGAGATCAAGAACAGCCATTTGGTTTGAATGCAAGATCGCCTACGAGAAAGTACAGGAAGACGGCTTGCAGAAGAAAGTGAACGAATCGTATGTCGTTGATGCTCTCTCGTTTACAGAGGCAGAGAATCGTATCATGGAGGAAATGTCGAGCTATATCAGCGGCGAGTTCACCATCAAGGATATCAAGATAGCCCCTTACAAGGAGATATTCTTCTCAGACGAGGAGATGGCCGACAGATGGTATAAGGCTAAGCTGGAGTTTATTACCATCGACGAGAAGACGGAGAAGGAAAAGCGCTCTGCCGTCAACTATCTGGTGCAGGCCGGAACCTTGAAAGGTGCTGTGGGCAATATTGAGAGTGTGATGGGTACCACGATGATCGACTATGTCATTGCCAGTGTCAACGAAACCAAACTGATGGATGTCTTCGAGTATGCCAAGAAGGCTGAACCCGATGACAAACCGGAATTCGAGCAGCAGTAATATGTACGACGTTAAAGGTCATTTGCAGACGGTGCTGGATAGTCTGCCGGCGGGCGTACGCCTGGTGGCCATCAGCAAGTATCATCCCAACGAGTATATCGAGGCAGCCTACGAGCTGGGACAGCGTATCTTCGGCGAGAGCCACGAGCAGGAGTTGCGTGGTAAGCACGAGGCTCTGCCCAAGGATATCCAATGGCATTTCATCGGCCATCTGCAAACCAACAAGGTGAAATATATCGCCCCTTATGTGACGATGATAGAGGCGGTAGACTCGCTAAAGCTGCTAAAGGAGATTGACAAGCAGGCTGCCCGGTGCGGGCGTGTCATAGATGTCTTGTTGGAACTGCACATCGCCGAGGAAGAAACCAAATACG
This sequence comes from uncultured Prevotella sp., assembly GCA_946548065.1. Classification (GTDB taxonomy): domain Bacteria; phylum Bacteroidota; class Bacteroidia; order Bacteroidales; family Bacteroidaceae; genus Prevotella. Next base: position 11,516 of record CAMNPM010000038.1, read on the forward strand.
GCCTCGCTCCCGATGCTTTGCGCCAACTGCTGGCCGGTGGTGAGTGGCGGCAACTGCAGCATGTGCGCATCTGTGGCTTGATGATGATGGCATCGTATGTAGACGATGAGGCGCAGATACGTGCTGAGTTCCAACTGGCCCACAGCTTGTTCGACGAGGTAAAGCAACAGTATTTCGCTGATGCCGATTATTTCTGCGAACGTTCGTGGGGAATGAGTCACGACTACCTCATCGCTGTCCAGGAGGGATCAACCATGGTGCGTATCGGTACTACTATCTTCGGGCCGCGCGTGTACTAATTATATCTTTCCGACCGTGTCAGTCGCCGGTCGTCGTCTTGCCAAAGAAGTATTGTCCGCGTTTCATTGTACCCCAGTGAATGGCATGCTTGGGACAGTGGTGGTAACAAGCGAGACAATTCGTACAACTGCCGTCATGCTTCCAGCGTGGCGGCAGTCCTTCTATGTCGTCCACTGGACACAGCTTCTTGCACACACCGCACTGGATGCAAGCCTCCTCGTCTACCCAGAATTTTTGGTCCGTAATCAGGTGCTTGTTGTAATAGCCGCCAATGATGTAACTGAAGGTGAAGGGGATAGCTCCGCGAACCAGTTGCCTCACTCCCGCCTGCCTTTCCACGATAGCGTGGCAAATCTGGCTGACGCGCGTCTTGGCTGCAGCAATCTTCTCGCTCTCGCGCGAAGGAGTGTCTAAATGCAGGAATGAGAAACAGACATTCGATTCGGGCATCAGCACAGCAAATGCTGACGCTGTCTCCAGGCCTTTCTTCTTGAGTTCTTTGTCAAGAATACGGTCGGCGAAACCCATGTTGTCACCACACGTAGTAACCGAATAGACGTAGGTGGGATGAAGGGAAATGGGATGGGGAGGACAAAAGGTTGACTGCCGGATGAACTCACGCACAATTCTGGGCGGTTGCCAGCCGTGAGTGGGGTAACAGAATCCTAAACGTTCGTCTTCCTTTAGTTTATAAACTAACTTGCCATGACGCAGTTCGTCAGGGATGTAGCGTAGCTCTTCGCCCGTGGCTTCAGCCAACTGCTGTGCCACCCATTTTGTGTTGCCTGTACCGGAAAAATAGAAAATCATGGCGCAAAGGTACTAAATAATTGATAATTGACAACGGCCAATTGATAAATATTTTGTAATTTTGCACCCGCAATGCGATATTTTATCTGGTTTAGCTACGATGGAGCCGCGTATCACGGATGGCAGATACAACCTAACGGTGTGACGGTGCAGAGCGAACTGCAGCGCTGCCTCTCCTTGTTGCTGCGCGAGAATGTCGTCGTCACTGGTGCTGGCCGTACTGATACTGGGGTACATGCCCGACGCATGGCTGCACATTTCGATACCGATGCCGCGTTTGACCCTCAGCTGCTGACGCACAAGTTGAATGGCTTGCTCCATCAGGACATCGGTGTCTATGGCATCGAGGAGGTTCATCCGGAGATGCACGCCCGCTTCTCAGCCGTCGCCCGCACCTATCATTATTATGTACACAACCGCAAGGATCCATTCCTGCGCCACTATTCGCTGGAGCTTCACTATCAGCTTGACTATCAGCTGATGAACGAGGCGGGTCGTATTCTCTTGGAGTATGAGGACTTCGGGGCATTCTGCAAGGCAGGATCGGATGTCAAGACAACGCTTTGTCATATCACCCATGCCCAGTGGCACCAAACCTCAGACACCACTTGGTATTTTGAGATAACTGCCAACCGCTTCCTTCGCAACATGGTGCGTGCTGTTGTGGGAACCCTGGTGGAAGTAGGTCGCCATCGCATGACCTTAGACGATTTCCGTCGCGTCATCGAGGGCAAGCAGCGAACCCAGGCAGGCGAATCCATGCCCGCCAAGGCACTGTTCCTGGAGAATGTGGTATATGGCTCAATGCCTCGAAACTTCGAAACCTCGAAATATCGAAACCTCGAAATATCGAAACTTCAAAACCTCAAAAATAACAAAATAATGAATAATTAATAATGGCTTGGCTCATTTTGGCTTTCATGTCGGCAGCACTGTTAGGCTGCTACGATTCGTTCAAGAAGCAGGCTTTGCGCGAGAATGCCGTACTTCCCGTATTGTTCTTGAACACTCTCTTCTCTTCTTTGATTTTCCTTCCCCTTATCATTCTCAGTGCTACGACCAACCTGTTGGATGGCTCGATGTTTCAGGTAGGCTCCGGAGGTTGGGAAGCTCACAAGTATATCGTGCTGAAAGGAATTATCGTTCTCAGCAGCTGGGTTTTGGGCTATTTCGGCATGAAGCATCTGCCCCTGACCATTGCAGGACCCATCAATGCCACGCGTCCTGTGATGGTGTTGGTAGGTGCTCTGCTTGTGTTTGGCGAGCGTCTGAACGGGTGGCAGTGGATAGGTGTCATCCTTGCCGTAGCTTCATTTCTGATGCTGAGCCGTAGCGGCAAGAAGGAGGGCATCGACTTCAAGCACGATCACTGGATATGGATGATAGTGGGGGCTGCTGCCTTAGGTGCTGTCAGCGGATTGTATGACAAGTATCTGATGGCACCTGCCGCTGAGGGTGGACTTGGCTTGGACCGTATGATGGTGCAGTCGTGGTACACCATCTATCAGTGTCTGATGATGCTGGCCATGTTGCTGTTTCTGTGGTGGCCCAGACATCACGAGACCACGCCGTTCCACTGGCACTGGTCCATCATCTTCGTCAGCATCTTCCTGTCTACGGCCGATTTCATGTATTTCTATTCGCTGTCGTTGCCCGATGCCATGATTTCCATCGTGTCCATGATTCGTCGGGGCAGCGTCGTGGTGAGCTTCCTGTTTGGAGCAGTCTTCTTTCATGAGAAGAACCTTAAGGCCAAGGCCGTCGACCTGGCATTAGTGTTGCTGGGAATGATTTTCCTCGCTATCGGCTCCTCGTAAGATAATGCTGGTGGCACCCAGGGTAAACAGGGTGCCGTCGTCTATGATACGCCGTTCGCGGGGCTGCAGCTCTACGTCGCCGACAAAGGTTCCAGTATTGCTGTTGTTATCGAAGAGCGTATAGCGTAAGCCTCCCTTCTTGTCGCGGCTGACGTTCAGCGTACAATGGTTCAGGTCTACGCTGGGGTCTACAGTCTCAAAAGTGCAATTTGCGGGATTGCCCTTCTGGTATCGGCCAATGACATTGTCGCCCATGTGCAGTGGAATGACTTGCTTGTAGTGGAATACGTTCTCAATCACTACTATCGAGCCGCAGCTCTTGGCGTTCTCTTGCTCATCAGGATTTTCTTCTTTTTGGGTATTGCGTAGCTTGGATACACCGATGCGGATGCCAAACTCCTTGCCACAGGCATCGCACTTGAACACCAACGACTGACCTGCCTCGTAACGGGTCTCGTCGAAAATGATGTAGTTGTCACATTTAGGGCATCTTACACGCTTCATGGTAATTCTTAGTTGTTAACTCTCAACTTTCAACTCTCAACTTTCTTATAGACCCAAGCATCGTAGAAATTCTCATTGTCGTTCATCTTGTTGAGCTGCTGATAGGCCTCGCCCTCAGTCTCGTAGGCTCCATACACCACGCGTACAACATCATTGTGGATATATACTTCCGCCTCATCGTAGCCTTGTTTCTTCAGTCTTGCCACGAAGCCCTCGGCATTGCTCTTCTTCACCTGGCTGGCCAGCACGATGCAGTAGGGGCGGGGAGTGGTGGCTGCCACGGGTTCTTCCTGGTGCTTTACGGCAACGCTGTCCTTGGCTGCCGTTGGCACTGCGGCAGTCTGGTTCTTCAGGGTATCTGCCACCGGTGTGGCTGGAACCACATTGGTGTCTTGTGGTATCAGCCGGTGCAGGAATTGGCTCTGCAACTGGCTCATGCTGCTGGTACCCAGATTGCTGTTGGCAATCGGTGTAGCCATGATGAAGAATGCCACGATGGCGGCAGCAATGGCTACGGTATTCCGTATCCATGACAGCTTGATTTGTATAGCGCGATCTCCGCCGTTGTCGTCGTCATCGATGAAGTCGAGCATAGCAGGGACTTGGTCTGTGTCCTCTTCCGGAGCTGATGGGACAGCGGTCTGCGTCGTCAGGTTCGAAAGATCGTCCAGCCGGTAGAACTCACAACCGCCCAGTCCGTAGTAGTCTGGCGTTAGAATGCCTGCCTCACAGGGTTCAAACTGGTATTTACCCTCTGTGTTGACAGTCAGCGTACCAATATCTTCCAGGGTGTACGTACCTTCATTCTCCAGCACATTCTTCAGCTCTGCCACTTCGTCTTCCACGCGGCGCAATGCCTCGGGATAGCTGATGTCGTGGGCTGAAACATACGACTGAACAAGCAGTGAATCGTTAATGCGTAATTGTGGATTGAATCCCAGCATCCTCTTGGGAGGTAGGAAGTTATGATCACTCTGGTCGTAGTATGCGGTTACCCGGTGAGCTACGAAGCCACCAAAATCTGGTACAATGACGCAATCATTGTCCAGCAGTAGTATCTCAATATGCTTTCCTAATTCAATCACGGTGCAAAGTTACGATTTTTTATGAAAACTCGCAAGAAAAACGATTTTTTTTCTTAACTTTGCATCCGGAAAATATGCAATGTCAAAACGATGATATTCAAGGAAACCGATATCAAAGGAGTGTATGTTATTGAGCCACGTGTCTTTAACGATGCGCGAGGCTATTTTTTTGAGGCTTGGAAGAAGCAGGAATTCATAGACCATATAGGTTCTGTAGACTTCATTCAGGACAATGAGTCGAAGTCGAGCTTCGGGGTTCTTCGTGGTCTTCACTACCAGAGGGGTGCCTATTCGCAGGCCAAGCTGGTGCGTGTCATTTGTGGTCGTGTGCTCGATGTGGCGGTCGACCTTCGTAAGTCGTCGCCCACCTTTGGCCGTCACGTCATGGTAGAGCTGAGCGGCGAGAACAAACGGCAGTTCTTCATTCCCCGTGGCTTTGCTCATGGCTTCCTGGTACTGAGCCCAGAGGCAGTCTTTACTTATAAGGTTGATAATGTCTATGCCCCTCAGGTTGAGGCAGGCATCCGATGGAACGATCCGGCGTTAGGCATTCAGTGGCCTGTTGACCCGCAGCAGGTGCTGACCAGCGAAAAAGACCTTCTTCAGCCGCTGTTTAGCGAGGCAGAATATTTTGATTGATGATGATAAAGGTATTATACCATATTATATTATTAATGTCGCTCTCGCTGCTGGCCCTGGGTTGTGGCAACCGCTCAGTTGATGCCTCGTTGCGTTCTGAGAGTAAGGAGGCCAAACACCTGATGCAAGGGGTCTGGCTCGATGCTGATACGGAGACTATGGTGTTTCAGGTGAAAGGCGACACCGTGTTTTACGCCGACTCCACCTCTATGCCTGCCTACTTCAAGGTCGTCGATGACACGCTTTACATAGGTGTCGCCTCGCGTTATCACATCGAGAAGCAGACCGAGCATGTGCTGTGGTTTACTGACGCCAATGGCGAGACGTCGAAGTTTGTGAAGAGCGACGACGAGGAGCTCGACAAGGTGTTCGAGCAGCAGAAACCGCAGATCCTGACCCTCACCGAGGTGTTGAAGCGCGATACGGTAGTGTTCTACGACGGTGATCGCTATCATATCTATATTGCCATCAATCCCACCAAGTACAAGGTGGTGCGCCAGACAGTCAACGAAGACGGTCTGGATGTGGAGAATGTCTATTACGACAACATCATCCATCTGAGCATCTTCAAGGGTGCCCTACAGATTTTCTCGCGCGACTTCCGCAAACAGCTCTACGAGAAGATAGTGCCGGCAAGGGTGCTTGCGCAGGCTATCCTCAACAATATGGAGTACGACAAGACCGATGCCCGGGGCTTTCATCTGCGCACTTCAGTTTGCATTCCCGACGATGCGTCGTGCTATATGGTGGAACATACCGTATCCTTCAAAGGTCAACTAACCACACAGCTTCTGGAATATTGAAAGTTACCCTTCTACAGACCGACATTGCATGGGCCGACCCTCAGACAAACGTCAAGGCTGCCAGGCAATTGTTCCACGAAAGTGAGAACAGCGACCTCTATGTCCTGCCCGAGATGTGGAGCACCGGATTCGCCACCGACCCTCGAGGCATTGCCCAAGAGGAGGATGGGAATATCGGGCGCGACTGGATGATTGCTACAGCGCATTCTATGTATCCTACTGCAGTCTGTGGCAGCGTGTCCATTATCGATGAAGACGGCAACTATCGCAACCGGCATTATTTCATCGATGCCCGTTCGTCCCAGATTCATTATTACGACAAGCACCATCTGTTCACTTATGGACATGAAGACCACTACTACACCCCTGGTGATAATCACTGCTACTTCGAGTACGACGGCGTGCGCTTCATGCTCGTCACGTGCTACGACCTGCGCTTTCCTCTGTGGTGTCGCTATACGGAGCGTAGCCCCTACGACGTGCTGATAGTAGTGGCCAACTGGCCTGAGAACCGTCAGTCGGCCTGGCAGATTCTCACCCGTGCGCGGGCCATCGAGAACCAGTGCTTCCTCATCGGTGTCAACCGCGTGGGCAGTGATCCCTACAGCCGCTACATGGGTGGCTCGTGCGTCATCGACTGCTATGGCAAGACGCTCGCCCAGTGCCGTCCCTACGAGGTGCAGTCGCTGACCGTCGAACTCGATATCGAAGAGCTCAGACGGCGCAGAAACAAGTTCCGTGTACTCAACGATGCCGACTCTTGCATCTTTTAATCTTTAATATTGCTTAAAATCTTTCTCCGTTTCGCGATTTTTTAATACCTTTGTACGCTCTTTGGTGTATATGAAAATGCGCTGACGGCCTTGAAAAGTGCCTTAAACGCAAAATTGCACTGAAAAGATACTGTTGGATTGTAAATCCATAACATAATATAGTAAATAGTAAATTCATAAAATAGTAAATAAATAGTAAATTCGTAAATAGTAAATAAAAATAGATGGACCAAACTTTTGACAACGACAGAATTGTAAAAATCAACATTGAAGAGGAGATGAAGTCCTCTTACATCGACTATTCGATGTCTGTGATTGTAGCTCGTGCCTTGCCCGACGTGCGCGACGGCTTCAAGCCTGTCCACCGTCGTATCCTCTATGGCATGATGGGAATCAACAACGTTTCCACGCAACCTTATAAGAAGTGTGCCCGCGTAGTGGGCGAGGTGCTCGGTAAGTACCACCCCCACGGCGACTCGTCGGTCTACGGTGCGTTGGTGCGCATGGCCCAGGAGTGGAACATGCGCTATACGCTGGTCGACGGACAGGGTAACTTCGGTTCGGTCGACGGCGACTCACCGGCTGCCATGCGATATACCGAGTGCCGACTCTCGAAGATGGGCGAGCATATCATGGACGACCTGGAGAAGGAGACCGTCGACATGGTCAACAACTTCGACGACTCGCTCGTCGAACCCAGCGTCATGCCTACCAAGATTCCTAACCTGCTGGTTAATGGTGGTAACGGTATTGCTGTGGGTATGGCTACCAATATGCCCACCCACAATCTGGGTGAGGTCATTGACGGCTGCTGCGCCTATATTGACAATCCTGACATCGACACCGACGGACTGATGCAGTATATTCCCGGTCCCGACTTCCCCACGGGTGCTTATATCTACGGTCTGCAGGGTGTGCGCGATGCCTACGAGACTGGTCGCGGTCGCATCGTGATGCGTGCCAAGGCCGAGATTGAGAGCGGCGAGACGCACGACAAGATAGTGGTGACCGAGATTCCCTACGGTGTCAACAAGGCCGACCTGGTGAAGTATATCGCCGACCTGGCCAACGAGCACAAGATTGAGGGTGTGGCCAATGTCAACGACGAGTCGGGCCGTCAGGGTATGCGTATTGTGGTCGACTGCAAACGCGATGCCAATGCCAACGTGCTGCTCAACAAGCTGTTCAAGATGACCGCCTTGCAGAGTTCGTTCTCTGTCAACAACATCGCCCTGGTGAAGGGTCGTCCGCGCCTGCTCACGCTGAAAGAGTGCGTCAAGTACTTCGTCGAGCACCGCCACGACGTCACCATACGCCGTACCAAGTACGACCTGCGCAAGGCTCAGGAGCGCGCACACATCCTCGAAGGTTTGATTATCGCCGTCAACAATATCGACGAGGTGGTGCATATCATCCGCAACTCGAAGACCCCGAGCGACGCCCAGCGCAACCTGGAGCATCGCTTCGAACTCGACGAGCTCCAGTCGAAGGCTATCGTCGACATGCGTCTGTCGCAGCTCACCGGCCTGCGTGTCGACCAGCTGCACCAGGAGTACGACGACCTGATGAAGCTCATCGCCGATCTGGAGGAAATTCTCAACAATCCTGAGCGTTGCAAGGAAGTGATGAAGCAGGAACTGCAGGAGGTGAAGGAGAAGTATGGCGACGAGCGCCGCACTGAAATCATCCCCTTCGACCATGAGTTCAATGCCGAGGACTTCTATCCAGACGATCCGGTGGTCATCACCATCTCGCACATGGGATACATCAAGCGCACCAAGCTCGACGAGTTCCACGAGCAGGGCCGTGGAGGTGTCGGAGCCAAGGCTGCACGTCACCGCGACAACGACTTCACCGAGTATATCTATCCTGCCACCATGCACAACACGCTGCTCTTCTTCACCCAGAAGGGACGCTGCTACTGGCAGAAGTGCTACGAGATTCCCGAGGGCGACAAGAACTCGAAGGGACGTGCCATACAGAACATGCTCAACATCGAGCCCGACGACTCCATCAATGCCGTACTGCGCATCAAGAACTTCAACGACGAGGAGTTCCTCCAGAACCATTACGTAGTCTTCGCCACCAAGCAGGGTATCATCAAGAAGACCCGCCTGGATGCCTTCAAGAATGTCCGTGCTGCCGGTATCCGCGCCATCAACTTCAAGGACGACGGCGACCAGGTGGTAGGCGTTCGTCTGACCAACGGTCACAACGAGCTGTTGCTCGCCAACCGCAACGGACGTGCCGTGCGCTTCGACGAGAGCGAGATTCGCGACATGGGTCGTACTGCAGCCGGTAATATCGGTATGCGTCTCGACGGTGGCGACGACGAGGTGGTAGGCATGGTATGTGTCAATGATCCCAACGTAGAAACCATCATGGTGGTGTCAGAGAACGGCTATGGCAAGCGCTCCGAGGTAGAGGACTACCGCAAGACCGCCCGCGGTGCCAAGGGTGTCAAGACGCTGGCCGTCACCGAGAAGACCGGCCGACTGGTAGCCATCAAGGTGGTGACCGACGAGAACGACCTCATGATCATCAACAAGTCGGGCATCCTCATCCGTCTGAAGGTTGCCGATGTGCGCGTCATGGGCCGTGCCACACAGGGCGTACGACTCATCAACCTCACCAAGAAGAACGACTCCATTGCCTCTGTATGCAAGGTGACGTCGACTCAGGAAGAGGATGTCGAGGAAGCCGAGATTGTCGATGAGGAGCTCAACGAGGCTATCGATACCCCGACAAACGATACACCCGACAACGAGTAGATAACTAAATTCTTAATAAAATTGTAAATTGTTAAATTGTAAATCATCAATGCTTATGAAGAAATTAATGATGATGGCAATCGCACTCATGGTCAGCACCATGGTCTTTGCCGGTGACAGCGATGCCCTAAAGGCAATCTTGAAGTCAAAAGACTATGCTCAGGCAGCCCAGCTGCTGCAGCAGACCCTCAGCCAGCTGGCAGACAATGCCGAGAAAGCCGAGGCCTACAACCACCTCGTTGAACTCGCCATGAACAAGGTGAGCAATGAGACCGGTACTATCACGGAGAACCAGATGGCCACCCAGATGGGTACCGGCAAGGTGAAACCCTATGATACCCTCGGACTGGCCGACGCCATCTGCTGTGCTATCGAGAACGCTATCGAGTGTAACAAATACGACCAACTGCCCAATGCCAAGGGCAAGGTGAAGCCCCGCTACGAGAAGAATGCCGCCCGCGTATGGGCCGTACGCACCCACCTCGTCAACATCGGACAGAGCGAGGCTCAGAAGGGCAACGATGCCGGTGTGCTGAAATACTGGGGTACCTTTGTCGACTCTGGCGAGAATCCCTTCTTTGCCGCCCAGAACCATGAGGCAGAGAAGGAGTATCTCGGACAGGTGGCATTCTTCGCCGGTCGCTATGCCTACCAGGCTGGCGACATGGCACGTGCCAACCGCTACTTCGAGGTGGCCAAGCGCGACCCGCAGCAGAAGCAGGATGCCATCAACTTCCAGCTCTATGCCATGCGCCAGAACCTGAAGAGCCACGAGGACTCGCTGGCCTTCATCAACCAGCTGAAGGCCATGTACGAGGCTGACCCCGAGAACGACGTCGTACTCGACGGACTGAATGCCATGTATGAGAGCATGAAGGACAAGGCTGCTCAGACAGCCCTGCTCGATGGTCACCTGGCCAAGTATCCTAACTCATTCACTGCCCTGGCCGACAAGGGCCTGATGGCCATGAACGAGAACAATGCCGAGGAGGCAGCCAAGTGGCTGCGCAAGGCTTCGGAGGCCAAGCCCGACAATGCCGTCGTCTGGACCTATCTGGGTGTCTGTCTGAACGCCCTCGCAGCCAATGCTCCCGACAATGCCGCCGGTCAGAAGTTCTTCGACGAGGCCATCCAGGCCTTCGACAAGGCCAAGCAGCTCGACCCCGACAAGCATCAGGCCAACTGGGGCTACAACCGCTACCAGGCTTACTACGGACGCTACGGAGCCGACGACCCCAAGACCAAGCAGGCCGAGGCCGACATGAAGTAACCGTCCGCGCACATTATCTGTATATAAGAAAGGCACCTCTCATCCGAGGTGCCTTTCTTTGTTCATCTTGTCTCGTGTATAACATTACCGTATAGTCCACTGTTTATGCAGGCGTCGGCGAGGCTCGGGGTTGCGGGGGCTGCGAGGACGCGTCGTCACTCGAGCAAGCAGCCAACAGCCATCCGCCCGCCAGCACGGCAGCTATCATCCATAAATTCTTTCTTTTCGTCTTCATAGTTATCTTTATTCAACGTTCTTAAATGTTCAATCACCAGTTGCCAGTGAGAATGTGTACC
>CAMNPM010000039.1 GCA_946548065.1 uncultured Prevotella sp.
TCTCCGCTCTCGGTCAGTGTCTCGATGCCGTAGTTCTGAATAAACAACGAGATACCTAACTTGTTGAACTGCTCGATAACTTCGAGGACTTGTAGCGTGTCACGTCCAAGGCGTGAGAGTTCTGTCACCGCTACCTTATTAATATGATGGGCTTGCACGTACTCGACCATTCGGCTCAGTTCCTTACGCTCGGTGTTCTTCTTGGCTCCGCTTACCTTCTCGCAGAAGACAGCCTCAACGCTCCAATTGTTACGCTGAGCGAGGGCTGTAAGTTCATTCACTTGACGCTCGTAGTCTTGAACGTTGGTACTAACTCTGGCAAAAATACAAATTCTATTCATAATTGATATATGCGTTAATTATTTCTTTTGCAAAGGTACAAAAAAGTTAAGAATCCTGCAAACATTAATTGATTTATTTTCCTAATAATTCTAAAATAATTTGCATTTTACGACAATTCTAATTAATTTTGCCCAAAATTGTACGGATGAGTAAGATATTAGCTGACAATGTAAGGAGGTTATGCAAGGAGCAAGGAAAGCAGATGAAAGACCTTGCTGCGGATATGAGGATAGACCCAGCATCCCTTACGAGGGCATTGAATGGTAATGCTCGGCTCGATACGGTTCAGAAGATTGCTACCGCCTTGGGGGTATCAATGAAAAGTCTATTTGAGCCGCTGGGTGATGTCGAAGGGTATATCCGTATCGGTGAACGTGTGTACCAATTCAATAATAAACAAGAATTACTTAACCTTATAGACCTATGATAATATCAAAGAGAAAAGTATGGTTTAGTATATGGTGGCTTTTGCAACTATGTGGATTAATCCTTGGAACGAGGCACTTAGGTCATTTACTTGTTGACATATTGTTACTCTTGTCAATAGTTGGATTTGTGTTTGGTAGTCGTAAGGTTGCCATAATGTCTTCATTTGGTTTTGCTTCCTATGCTGCTCTGACATTCATAGGTGGTATATTAATATTTTGCTTGTCGTGCTTCTTAGCATCGAATTTTAGAGAATGGTTACTACCAATATCTGCTTTGGTAATTGCAATATTAAACTTAATAATCTCATTTATGATAATAAAAAGATGGAAGAATAATCTTTTAAGTTAAGATGATACAAAAAAGATGTATCAATGTAGTTGAGTTAAAGATTACATTGATACATTTTTAATTTGATACGCTACTCCCTATATATAATAAGGTATATGCGATTTGAGGCACATTCATAGGGGTGGTTGTTATAGTCCTACGAGCGTCCAAGTATGTGCTGCCAACTGGTATCAACCTCTCGACTCTGAAAACGTATCACGCTGCCCAAGAAGTGAAAGAACATTTCTTCAAGGGTAGCCTCATCAATGAGTATCATAGGCGTGTAGTAGATGCCTCTACGCTCCACGTAGTTCTTGATGTCCTCTGCGTTTAGATGTACTTCCGTACGATAGAGACGCTTGGGGTTGTCATAGTGTTCTAAGATATACTGTTTGTCTGAGGCGTTGACTATCTCAGCCGCCTTGTCGTAGGTTTGAACTGTTATGCCCTTGTTCTTGTCTTTGATGGCGTTACGCTGTTTGATGGTTACAGTGAGATACTTACCTTGCTTGTTGAGGCTTCCGCTTGTAGTGTAGGTCAGTTCTGGTCTGTCCTCGTCTCTGTCACTAATACGTTTGCCGTTCAAGATGGTTGTCATTTTCTTGTTGTGGGCGTATGCCTTAACAAGCGGACTCACACTGAATGGTGTATCAAGTGCAAGGTCAAGACTCGTCACATTATGGAACTCCAGCCCTAATCGTTGCTCAATGTAGGTCAGAAAGTGAAAATCGTCAGCATAGAGAGATTCATTGTTGAGGCTCATCCACACTTTGCGATTTCCGCTGGTGTGCGTGTTGCTCTGTTCGTCACCTCGTGCGAGGTTGAATTTTAGGTAGCCCCACTCAATATCTCGTGTGCCGTTCCACAACCTGATGGCATAGACGTTATCGAAATATCTCCCTTCAATGCGATAAAGTCTGAACTCATCCATATCAAGGCAGTCGCCAAAGTTGAGGCTACTCAGTTGTTCGTAGTAATAGGTCTGCACTACTTCATAGCAGATAGTCAGAGCGTCAATTTGTACTGGTCGTTTGCATACTCGTTTCATCGTTTTGGTTATTATTCTCGTTATTTTCACTTGGGCGATATGGTATTGTTGCCCAATACTGACGCATAGCGTCACTGATGGCCTGTTTGTGGGAGTCACTAAATGTGCGACCTCTGAGGCTCTGTGCAATACGCTTTTTGGTATCGTCACGAAGATTTCTAAATTGTCGTTTCATAATCATTAGTTTTAATATAAATAGTTGGAAAATCAGAAAAGTTAGGTATAGTAGCGAAAAAAATATGGTCAACGTAGCAGGATTCTACAAAAAGAACAGATGTAAACCTACTTTCAAGTTAGAATAAAAACAGACGCAAGGTTACATAAATGAAGACACAAAAAGCCCCTACGGTGGGGCTTTTCTGCGATTGATGCCAATATTGCACATTCGGGACGTGTCACGTTGCAAGTATGAACGTCACTATTTTGTCGAAGTCCTCGATGAACTTGATGTTCGATATTTCGTCAGCGATGCCGACTAAAGGCGACAAAGGAGCATTTTCCTTTGCCGCTTTTCTTTTCTGCCCTAACACCCAACAAATTCGGACTCAGCGGATTAGCTGTGTCTATGCTGATGGTGGCATAGCATAAGCCCTTTCATAGGGTGGGGCGAGCCAAAACACGTTTTGGCACGAGCCATTACGGGTGTGGGGGTAGGTTAACTCAAATTGGATTGCGAGTTAGCTCACGACATCGAGCGAGTTAGCTCGATTGAAAGTTTTAATTAACTCAAATAAATAAATTTCTGCAGGTCAGTGAGGGTGGAGCTCACTGCCTGCAGAACTGCGATGAAAACAATCTTTTTCAAATCTAATACTATCATTCCCTTGCGCTATCAGGTCACTTGAATTAGTCGTCTAGTATGCAAGATTCTGGTGCAAAATTACAAAATAGTCCAGACTCCTGCAAGACCTCAATCGGGCCAGAAGCGACATTTTGCTGATTCTACAACTGTTTTTGCAGATTTTGAAACTTCTTTGCAGATTTTGAAACTTCTTTTGCAGATTTTGAAACTGTAACGTGCAGAAAACGACGGGTTCTGTTCAGCAACTCCGGGGCTACTAAGTATTTATGCTTAGGGTTCTTTAAGGATGACAGCACGGAGAATGCGGACATCGGTGTAGGGGCGATAGTATTTGTCGACCTCCATACGCTGGATTGTGTCAACGACATCAAGTCCCTCTACCACTTCGCCAAAGACGGTGTACTGTCCATCAAGATGAGGCGTACCGCCAACGGTCTTGTAGACCTGCCGCATCTCGGGTGTGAGCTGTACGGTGCCGTGGGTGAGGGTGTCGAGCCGTTCCTGCACACGGTTAAGCTGCGAGTCGATGAGTGGCCTGCCCCAGACGATATAGAACTGGCAGGCTCCAGAGCGTCGCTCGGGATTGATGCGGTCTGGTTCGCGCGCAGCAGCCACCACTCCGCGACGATGGAAATGGAGCGGCAGACAGAACTCAGGCTCAATGGTGTAATCGAGTTCTCCCCTACCCAACCGCTTGCCAGCCTCAGCATGCTTGCTGGTGGGGTCGCCGGCCTGAATCATAAACTCGTCGATCACGCGATGGAAGAGCAGCGAGTCGTAGAAATGAGTGCGCACCAGACTGAGGAAATTGTCGCGGTGCTTGGGAGTCTCGTTGTAGAGGGCTATGCGAATGTCGCCCTGAGTAGTCTCGAGCAGTACTTCTGCACGATGTTCCTGTGCGCCCACTGCAATGGGAAGGAGGGTCAGGATACTGATGACGAGGATGCGGAACTGTTTCATACCATCTGACGGTTTAAGAGTCGCTGTTCTGCCAGCTGTTCATACTTGGTACCCGGACGGCCATAGTTGGCATAGGGATAGATACTGATGCCTCCGCGAGGCGTGAAAAGTCCTACCACCTCGATGTACTTGGGCTGCATCAGGCGGACAAGATCCTTCATGATGATGTTGACGCAGTCTTCATGGAAGTCGCCATGATTGCGGAAGGAGAAGAGATAGAGTTTGAGGCTCTTCGACTCTACCATCTTGCGGTCGGGGATATAAAGGATTTTAATCTCGGCAAAGTCGGGCTGGCCCGTGATAGGACACAGCGAAGTAAACTCGGGGCAATTGAACTGCACCCAGTAGTCGTTGTCGGGATGCTTATTCTCAAACGTTTCCAACACCTCAGGAGCATAGGTAAGCTTGTAGTCGACGGTCTTGCCCAGAGACTGCAGACCATCATTTTGGCGATTCATATTTTTAATATATTAAAGATGTTATAATTAATATCATTGTCGAAGACATCCTCGTGGTCGTGCTTCTTGGTGAAATGCACCACACGGATAGTGACAGGCAGCACGGCTATCTCGTAGAGTGTCTTGAGCGTCACCTGCGAAATCATGAGCGACGGCATCTCCTCCCAAGGTATGACACCTCCCAGGGCCAGGGGAAAGAAGATGACGGAGTCGACGCTCTCGCCTGCTATGGTGCTGAGAATGGCCCGGGCAGAGAAGTTACGCCCCTCGGACTGCAGTTTCATGCGCGACATGACGTAGGCATTGATAAACGAACCCAGGATAAAGGCCAAGAAGGAAGCCAGCGTGATGCGCGGGGCAAGACCGAAGATGACGTGAAAGCCCTCTTCTCCATGCCAATAGGGAGCTCCGGGAATCCAGTCGGCAATGGCTCCGAAAATGACGAAGAGGAAGTTCATGGCAAATCCCATCCAGATGAGCATTCGCGTACGCCGATATCCCCACACCTCGCATACCACGTCGTTGATGATATACGAAACGGGGAACACGATGATACCTGCTGTCAGGTTGACGGGTCCGAACGACAGTTGCTTTGTCTCCAACACGTTTGCCGTAATGAGGCAGACGCAAAACAATGTACCCAAAAGCATAAAGAGCACACTGACTTTTCGATTGTCTTGTTGTTGTTGCATAATCTTTCTTGTTTTGTTAGAGGGGGTCCGCCTGACGCTCAGGTTTCGCAAGTACCCCTATTCGTTGCCGTGGTGCATGCCTTGAAGGCGCACCAAGTCGGAAAGCGGCTGCAAAGGTAGCTATTATTTTCATGACTGCCAAGAAAAACTCGCGAAAATACTGCCTGCGGGAAAAAACATGGAGAATATTTGGAGGTTTTGATACTTATTATTACCTTTGCGGACTGAAAAACTTAAGACAATGGACTATTTATCAATTATCAAGAAATACTACCCTGCCGACGATGAGCTGCGCAGGTTGCTGCTGAAACACTCCCGACAAGTGGCTGACCGCTGTCTGGCGATAGCCAAACGGCACAAGGAGCTGCCTATCGACGTGCAGTTTCTGGAAGAGGCTGCCATGCTTCACGACCTTGGAATATTCCGCTGCGATGCTCCCGGCATACACTGCCACGGGAAGGAACCTTACCTGAAGCATGGCCCTATAGGTGCCGACATACTGCGCCAGGAAGGCTATCCTCGCCATGCCCGCGTGGCTGAGCGCCATACAGGAACGGGACTGCCAGGACTGGAGCCCGAGACGCTGGAGGAACAGATTGTATGCTATGCAGACAAGTTCTACTCCAAGTCGCATCCCGACCGCGTGTTGTCAGTGGCAGATACAGCCCAGTCGCTGGAGAAGTTCGGACACGAGGGTGTGCTGAAGTTCCTGTCGTGGGCTGAAAGGTTCGAATGACAGCTGAGAGCGTTCTCTCTTCGAAAGCGTGGCTTCGCTATGACAGGCGGACAAAGGATAAAAAAGTAGAAAAGGCAAGGGGGTGAAACGCCAAAAACGTTAAAAAAGGACAAGGCAGAAGCAATTTCTTCATGCTATATTCTTCATTCTTCACTAAAAATATGTACCTTTGCAGCCGTGAGAAGAAAAACGCTCATATTCCTATTGCTTTTTGTCATCGCCTTTGTGGTGGCAGAGGTGCCGCGATTGCACTTTCCTGACGAAGGAAAGGGCAGTGACTCGCTGACGGTAGACACCACCGCTGCCAGACTGAAAGTCGACAGCATCAAAGCCAAGCTGAAGAGCGACACAGCAGCAGCTCTGAAAGGCGACAGCATCGGAGCCGACCTGAAAAACGACACGTCGCTGATGGACTCACTGCACAAGGCCATCTGGATACACAACAAGCAGATAGACGACTCGCTACGAGCCGACTCGGTCAACCGTGCGCGTAAGAACGGTATCGACGCACCCGTGAAATACTCAGCAGAGGACTCTATGGTCTATGAGGGCGACACAAAGCTCGCCCACCTCTTTGGTAATTCACACGTACAATATCAGAACATGGACCTGGAGAGCGACAAGATATCCATGTCAATGGACTCGAGCATCGTTCACGCCATGGGATCACAGGACTCCACAGGCAAGAAATATGGTCTGCCCGTCTTCAAGATGGGTAACGACACGTACGAGACGGACACCATGTCGTTTAACTTCAAGACCAAGAAGGGCCTTATTAATAATGTATATACGGCACAGGACGATGGATTCATGACCTCGGAGAAGTCGAAGCGCGATGCCAATGGCGACATGTTCCTCTATCACGGACGCTACACAACATGCGACCTGCCCCACCCCGACTTCTACTTTGCCATGTCGCGCGCAAAAGTACGTCCGGGAAAGGATGTGGTGTTCGGACCTACCTATCTCGTGGTGGCCGACGTTCCGCTGCCTTTTGCCATACCTTACGGATTCTTCCCCTTTACCAAGAGCTACTCGTCTGGCTTCATCATGCCTACCTATGGCGACGAGACGACACGAGGATTCTACCTGAAAGACGGTGGCTACTACTTTGCCATCTCAGACAAAATGGACCTGAAGCTGACGGGCGAGATTTACACCAAGGGTTCGTGGGGCATCCGCGCACAAAGCAACTACAGGAAGCGCTACCGCTATAACGGAGCCTTCAACTTTGAATACCAAAACATCGTGACAGGCGATAAGAACATGCCCGACTACTCGAAGAGCACCAGCTTCAAATTCCAGTGGCAGCACCATCAGGACCCAAAGGCAAACCCCTACAACACGCTGACTGCCAACGTGAACTACGCATCTCAGAACTTCGAGACCGACAATATCAACTCGCTGTACAACCCACAGGCCAGGGCGCAAGCTACCAGAGCTTCGTCAGTGAACTGGGGTGTAACATTCTCGAGCATAGGACTGACGATAAACACAACGACAAGTGTTGACCAGAACATGCGCGACTCCATACTGACCCTGAAGCTGGCCGACGTCAACTTCTCGGTAGCCCGCTTCTATCCCTTTAAACGCAAGAAAATGGTGGGTGACGAACGGTGGTACGAGAAGATCTCAGTTGACTATACCGGACACCTGACCAACAACATCACGACAAAGGAAGGACAGCTGATGAAGTCAAGCCTGTCGAAGGACTGGAAGAACGGAATGTCGCACAAGTTCACCATTCAAGGTGGTTTCACAGCTTTCAACTATCTGACCCTCACTCCGTCGCTGAACTTCTCAGACTACATGTATCTGAACAAACAAGACCGCCATTGGGACAGTGAGGCACAGAAGGAGGTAAGAGACACCATCCAGGGCTTCGCCAATGCCTATGACTGGAACCTGAACCTGTCGGCCAACACGACCGTCTACGGATTCTACGTACCCAACCGCAAGCTGTTTGGCGATAAGATACAAGCCATCCGCCACGTCTTCAAGCCCTCGCTGACCTTTAGCTATCACCCCGACTTCAGTGCAGAGCGATATGGTTTCTACGGCAGATATAATAAAGTAGATGCACAAGGCGAGAAGACTGAGGTGGTGTACAACCGCTTCGAGGGAGGAGCCGTGGGATCACCAAGTTCAGGTATGGCAGGAAGCATAGGACTGAGTATTTCTAACAACCTGGAAATGAAAGTCAAGTCCGACGAGGACTCATCGGGATTCAAGAAGATAAGCCTTATCGACGAACTTGGCGCTCAAATGTCATACAACCTCGCCGCCAAAGAGCGTCCCTGGAGTGACCTGACAACCACACTGCGCCTAAAGCTTTCCAAGAGCTATACGTTCAGTATGAACGCCCGCTTTGCAACCTACGCTTACGAGGCCGACTCCGTGGGGGCTACACCTTATATAGGTACACGTACCGAGTACAGCAAGGGACGCTTTGGCCGATTCCAAGGTATGTCGCAGACATTGCAATACACGCTCGACAACAAGAAAGTGAGCGACTTCTTCAAGTGGCTTCGCGGTGAGAAGCGCGACAAGGACAAGAAGAAAGACAAAGAAAAGCAACGCGGCAACGAATACGATACGGGGCTGGAGACCAACATCGACGATGAGATGGAAGCCAGCAAGCACGCTGCAAAGCGCGATGAAAGTATGGCAGAGACTGACGAAGACGGATACATGGCCTTCAACATTCCTTGGTCGCTACACTTCAGCTATGGTATCAATATGACGGAGAACACCTCTGGCAGGTTCAACTACGACACCATGCGCTATCCCTACAGAATCACCCAGACCCTGAACTTTGGCGGCAACATCAGTCTGGCAGAAGGTTGGAACATCGACTTCTCATCGGGCTACGACTTCGATGCCAAGAAAATTACCACAACGACAGCAGGACTGTCACGCGACTTGCATTGCTTCAATATGGCGTGCCAAGTGACGCTAGTTCCCTATACAAGCTATAACTTCACCTTCCGATGCAATGCCGCCACGCTTGCCGATGCCCTGAAGTACGACAAACGCAGCGGATATACTAATGCCGTGCAGTGGTATTAAGCGAGAATGGCTTTTGGTGGACGAGCAGTCCGTCGGTCATGACGCTGAGTCCATGCCTACGCTTTTAGCAATGCATCCAATGCCTCCTGCTCACCGACCACCCAAAGGATATCGCCCTCCTGGAAGGGACGTTTCGGACTGACAGGCGAAAGATTCTCCTTGCCCTCCTCCAAGCCTATCACCATGCAACTGTACAGGCTGCGAATGCCACTCTCTATAAGATTCTTGCCAATAAACTGGCTACCCTCGCCAATAATCAACTGGCGGAGCTTCATCTCGCGGCTCTCCAAATCAAAGTCCTCGCCCATGACTTCCGTCTCAGCTGCACGTGCAAACTTGGCCAGTTGCTCGTCACTGCCAATCACCTGCAACTTGTCGCCAGGAAAAATAACATAGTCGCCATCAGGAATGTTCAGGCGAAACGTGGCACGATGGATACTGCTAACGTGCACACCATACTTGCGCCCCAGATCCAGCTCTTTCAGGGTGCTGCCCATCCACATGGAGTTCATGGGGACAGAAACCTCAGCGATATGCACATCGCGGTCGAGCAACTTGCCTTCATACAGCGGACGCGCCTTGCCATGAACCTGCGCGGCAATCTCGCGCGAACGAAGGTTCAGGATAAAGAGCCGTTCAAGCTTGATGCTACGCCGCTTGACTGAGCGCGACAGCACAATCAGAGCAACAGCTACCAGTCCGACTGTGATAAGAATGGCACTGGAGAAGCGACTTAGCGAATGACAGATATAAAAGATGAAGGCTACAGCTATGACAACGCGCACCAGGATGGTGAACAGCAACGGCAGCCGATTGACATTACTCTCGTCCCATAATGCGCGAAACTCTGGACTACGGTTCTTTTTCATCACCATAGCACGCAGGAAAGGAGCTATAATCAATATGGTCAGTACACCCGTAATGGCATTGGCATACCAGTGAAGCGCCCAGCCAGGGAACAGCCCAAGCATAAAAGGATGAAAGAAGGTAAACATCAGAATAATTACAGCCACCGTCAGAATGCTATATATGAGAGTATTGACCAACATCTGTGTCAGCAACGGCTTCCACAAGTTGGTTCCCGAAGAGGAAGCATGGTTCATTGAGAGGTGGTTGAGCAACGTAATCAGCTTGTTAGGCAGGCGTTTCTCCAAAGCATTGTAAGCAGGAGTGGCAAGCCGTATCATGTAAGGAGTAAGGAAAGTGGTAATCACGGATACAGCTACTACCACAGGATATAGGAAATCACTGATAACACCCAGTGAGAGTCCCAACGAAGCAATGATAAACGAGAACTCACCGATTTGAGCCATTGAGAATCCGCAACGCATAGCCGATCTAAGCGACTCACCACCCATCATGAAAGCCAGCGAACCGAAGATGCTCTGCCCCAGCAGAATGGTCAGCACCAGTGCCAGAATGGGGAGCGCATAGTCGACCAATATCTGCGGGTCGACCAACATACCTACCGACACAAAGAAGATTGCCCCAAACAGGTTTTTCACCGGCTCCACCAGATGTTCTATATGTTCGGCCTCCACTGTCTCAGCAAGTATGCTGCCCATGATGAAAGCCCCAAAGGCAGACGAGAATCCCACCTTGGTAGAGAATACCGCCATAGCACAGCAAAGTCCCAGCGACACGATGAGCAGCACCTCGTCGTTGACCAACCCACGCACCTTGCGCAAGAAGCCTGGTATGGCAAAGATGCCCACCACCAGCCACAACACCAGAAAGAAGCAAATCTTGACAATAGAATCGAGCATCGCGCCACCGTCAGGATTGCTGCCACTGGCAATAGCCGACAACATCACCATCATCACAATGGCCAGGATATCCTCCAAGATGAGCACCGACATCACCAGGCTTGCAAACTGCTGCTCGCGCAGGCCTAAGTCGGCAAAAGCTTTGTAAATGATAGTGGTTGACGACATGGCCAGCATTCCCCCCAGAAAGATACAGTCCATCTTCGACCACTCAAAGAGATGCCCCACCAGAACTCCCAGCGATGACATGCAGAAGATAATGGTGATGGTGGAGATAATGGGCGATGCTCCCATCTTCAGGATTTTCTTGAATGAGAAGTCTAGTCCCAACGAGAAGAGCAGGAACATCACGCCTATGTCTGCCCAGAGGTGAATGTTTTCAGTGTCGGCCACTGAGGCTGTATAAGGCATATGTGGGCTGACTAAAAAGCCAGCAACGATATAGCCTAATACCAGGGGTTGTTTAAGTTTCTTGAAAATAATCGTGACGATGCCTGCCGATACCAAAATCAGTGCAAGGTCGTTGATAAGTGCTGGAATATCAGCCATAGCTGCCTTTTATTATTATAGAAATGTCTTATGCTCAATACTGGTGTAAACTCAATGATTAAACCCTCCCGTCAGCTCGCAAATCTTAACGACAACTTGCATAGCCTTCTCCATTACCTGTATAGAGACAAACTCATACGGTCCGTGGAAGTTGACCCCACCTGCAAAGATGTTGGGACATGGCAAGCCCTTGAACGACAGCTGAGCACCGTCGGTACCGCCACGGATAGGTTTTACCTTTGGACCTACGCCCACCTCTTGCATGGCTTTCAGCACCAGGTCGATGACATGCATCTCCGGGTCTATCTTCTCTTTCATGTTATAGTATTGGTCGCTCAGTTGCACCTCTACGGTACGCTCGCCATACTTCTCGTTCATCAGCTCCGCACAGTGCAGGATGAATCGCTTGCGGTCTTCGAATTTGCTGCGGTCGTGGTCGCGAATAATGTACGACAGTTTAGCCTGCTCAATGTTCGACTGCATGCTTAGCAGATGATAGAAGCCCTGATAACCTTCTGTTGTCTCAGGAGTCTCATCCTCAGGCAGCATCTTGGCAAATTCGGCTGCCAACGCATTGGCATTCACCATTTTTCCCTTGGCATAGCCTGGGTGTACGCTGATGCCCTTGATGGCTATCTTGGCTGAAGCGGCATTGAAGTTCTCGAACTCCAGTTCACCTAAGTCGCCGCCATCCATCGTATATGCCCACTCACAACCGAACTTCTCCACGTCGAAATGGTGAGCGCCCATACCTATCTCCTCGTCTGGATTGAAGGCGACACGTATTTTACCGTGCTTGATTTCCTTATGCTGCTGCAGATACACCATAGCCTGCACTATTTCAGCTATGCCGGCTTTGTCGTCTGCCCCTAACAGCGTATGTCCGTCAGTCACTATCAGGTCTTCACCTACATGATTCAGGAGTTCAGGGAACTTCGTCGGACTGCTGACTATTCCTTCAGAGAGCAGGATATCCGAGCCATCATACCTGCGTACGATCTGTGCCTTGACATTCGCGCCAGAGCAGTCCGGGCTTGTGTCGTAGTGCGAAATGAAGCCTATGGTGGGTATCGGATCCTTGGTGTTAGCTTTCAGCGTAGCATAGATGTAACCCTTATCGTCCATCTCCACATCGTCCAGTCCCTCCTGCTCAAGCTCTTTCTTCAGGTATTCGGCAAATACGAGTTGCTTACCTGTACTAGGGACATTCTCACTGTCTTCGTTCGATTGTGTATCGAATTTGGTGTAGTTCAAAAATCTTTCTACTAAGTCCATTTTCTTGTTTTACGTTAATACGTTGCAAAGGTACAAATATTTTTTATAATTAACAAGTGCCGCAAGGAAAATTGTTGAGTATACATACTTCAGGGCGAGGAACACATGCTCCACGCCCTGAAACATAAAATGCAAAGAGGAAGCTAAAACTGTATGGGGACGATGACCTTAAAGGTAACGTTGCGCCCCATGTTATAGACACCCTGACGACCAGTGACGCTGTTGATGTCAGCATACTTGAGTCGGCTCAGATGGTTCTGGTAGGCTCGGTTCAGCAGGTTTTCCGCTGTGATGTAGACCTCAGCTATCTTCTTACCGCCCCAGGTAACATCGGTTCCTGTTGCAAGATTGACGAGCGTATAGCTGGGCGTGGCTGTCTCCGTCTGGTCCGCAGCATAAATATTGCTTTGGCGGAGGTAGCACTCCAAGCCGGCTGAGACGTAGAGATTATTTACTGACAATCCCGCTCTCCTATGCTCGTGGGGCGCATGCCGTGCTCCGTGCTCGTGGTGCTCGTTGTGTCCCAAAGTGGGATGCGCATGATGCAACAGTTCCCACTTCAGTTCCGATGTCCATCGTGGTGCGGGTGTGTAGGGCAGGTATCTGGTGTCGGCAGGCTGGTTCAGCTGACGAGCATTCACATACGAGAAAGTGTTTTCGAAGTGAAGCGAGTGAATGGGATGGAAGTCCACACCCGCCTCGAAGCCCAGCAGGCGCGCATCGCCCTGGGTATAGCTGTAGACGGAACGTTCGTCAACCTGTCTACCCTCGCCCTTCAGGAAGATATAGTTGTCGATGCGGTTGGCAAAGAGTGCCAACTGGGCAGAGACATACTGCGAGGTAAAGTCTATGCCAAGATCGACCTGCAGGCTGTATTCTGGCTTCAGTTGCTGGTTGCCCACCTCATAGCGCAGCGAACCTTCGTGCGAGCCGTTGGAACCCAACTCGCTCATATTAGGAGCTCGGAAACCGCGAGCCACGTTGAGGCGCACATTCAGATGGTCAGAGGCATTCCACACTGCTCCCACGCTACCCGTCACGCCATTAAAGCGGCGAGTAAAGGCAGCAAAGCGCACCACATCGTCTTCCAACAGCTGGTCGCTCTTGACATATCGGTGGTCAAAGCGCAGACCACCATTCAGTGTCCAGCGGTCGAAAGCTCGGCTGGCGGTAGCAAA
Source organism: uncultured Prevotella sp. (assembly GCA_946548065.1). Lineage (GTDB taxonomy): Bacteria > Bacteroidota > Bacteroidia > Bacteroidales > Bacteroidaceae > Prevotella. The sequence continues at coordinate 13,632 of CAMNPM010000039.1, forward strand.
GAAGCCAATATCAAACAGCTTGTAGGCAGGTATCAGGAACTCTTCACCCAGATTTTGCGACTGTTGCCACATGCCTCCGAGTCCCGCCGACAGTTTCCAGCCTCTCCACTCATGCGTCAGATAGCGCACATCGTAGGTCACCGTGTGCAGCTTGAAGTATAACGCTGGGTCATCGACATTATGCGCATGTTCATGGGGTTCCTCAAACTCCTGGCGACGGTTCTGTTGATAGCCAATGATGGCCTTCAATACACCTGAACGCAGATTGAGCGCATTGTCCCACACCAGCTTATAGTGCTTCACCTGCTGGTAAGGCAGCGATTTTGAATAGCTGTGCTCGCTCCAGTCACTGGTATGCAGAAGCTCTCCAGTCATCTCGTCGCGCTCGCCTTCTATGATGCTTGGCACAAAGTGATAGGCTGATAACGACAGACGCGAATGGCCCCACTGTTTCTGCAGGCCCACCATCAAGCGACCTGCCATTTCCTTAAACTGCGAGCCAGGCACATAGTCGTCCAGCTTGTTCTTATAGGCATGGGCCATTCGTCCGCTCCAGCGCGCATCCCACACAAATCCGTGCTGATTGCCCGCCATATTGAGCGAGAATCCCAAGAGACCGTTGTTGGTCTGGTATTCGGTGCTGGCACTGCCACGCAGCTCGCCTTCAGCCAAGGGGGGCCGACTATGCAGGATGACCACTCCTGCCATCGCGTCAGAGCCATACATCAGCGAAGCCGGTCCCTTCAATATCTCTACCGAGTTGACTGCGCTACCGTCTACCTCCACACCATGCTCGTCGCCCCATTGCTGGCCTTCCTGTCGCACACCATCGCTCATCACCACAACGCGATTGTAGCCCAGTCCGCGAATGATGGGTTTAGCAATACCTGCACCCGTGCTGAGCTGGCTCATGCCTGGCTGACGGGCAATGGCATCGATGATGTTGGTCGACGAGGTAGCATGCAGCTCCTGTGGACTAATGAGGCTAATAGGCGCTGTAGAGTTTTTCAACTTGGTGTCGCCCGTGACACCTGTCACCACCAGCTCGTTCAGCTTCAAATGGCGATAGAACACGTCTGTGGTGTCGCTCGAGTGGTCATGGTGGTCTATACGTTCTTGGGCTGCCATTGATGTGCATAGGCACAACAACAGCAGGATGATTGAATGTCTTTTCATTCTGTGTTTGTTTTGTACCTTTGATGTCAGCCTCCAGCCTCTCTGAATCTTTCCATCAGCCATTCTTTCTGCTGAGCTATGGTCATATTAGAATTGTCCAGCTCTATTGCGTCATCAGCCTTACGCAAGGGCGACACCTCGCGATGCGAGTCAATATAGTCGCGCTCCTGCACGTTGTTCAGAATCTCCTGATAGTCGGCCTCCATGCCTTTGGCCTTCAGCTCGTCATATCTGCGCTGGGCGCGCACCTCGGCAGAGGCAGTGACAAAAATCTTCAGCTCAGCATGGGGGAACACCACGGTGCCTATGTCGCGTCCGTCCATCACTACGCCCCCACCCTTTCCCATCTCCTGCTGCTGGGCTACCATCGCCTGGCGCACGAAGGGCAGTGTGGCTATAGGACTGACACGGTTGCTGACCTCCATCGTGCGGATGTCGTTCTCCACCAACTCACCATTCAGGTAGGTATCCGGACGTCCTGTCGCTGGGTTGAACTGAAACGAGATACGGATGTCGGGCATCTGCCGGCGCAATGCTTCCACGTCGATACTACCATCAGGAGCAAAGAGGTGGTGGCGCAGCGCATATAGCGTCACGCTGCGATACATGGCACCCGTGTCTACATATACATAGCCCACCTCGCGGGCCAGATCCTTGGCCATTGTGCTCTTTCCGCACGACGAATGGCCGTCAATTGCTATTGTAATCTTTTTCACACTTCTATTCATTAATATTTATTTTCAGAACAAAAATCAAAGACTATAGGAGACGTTAACCAGGAAAGAGGCAGCCGATACATGATACTTGGCATAGGCAGCCTGAAGCTTGAAGCGTTCCAGCTGCAGTCCGGCGCCCACCGAGAATCCTGCCCCATGACTGCTTTCGCCATCGGAGTCGCTGACTTTCATCTCGCTATTGCGGCGGAAGTTATATCCTGCAGCCACGAAGACGCTCTCGCCCAGCAGCAGGTCGGCTCCCACAGACAGATGTTTGATGAAACCCTGGTCCCACTTGTTCAGCCTGGACAGCGTGGCCGACACTCGCAGGGGCGAGCCCACAAACCGCTTGCTGACACCCAGCTGCAAGTCAAGTGGTATGCGTTCGAAGTCATCATCGTAAGCCTTGATCTGTCCTCCCAGATTCTTTGCCACAGCCGACAGCGACCATCCTTGCTCTTCGTCCATATAGTTCAGTCCCAGGTCGACAGCCACAGCCAGCGACGAGTAGCTGGCGATATGCGACGACACGAAGCGTGCCGTAATACCTCCGCTGAAGCTGTTGTTCAGCATGTAGGCGAACGTTCCTGCCAGCGCGATGTCGCGAGCCGAGAAACTGCCAGTCTCCACGTTGTCTACAGTGGTTTCCTTGATGGAACCATAGTCCATATACTGTGCCGCCACGCCCCATGTAGCGCGCTCCTTGTAGGCTTTGATAAACGAAGCCGAAGCTGTCTTGGCACCCTCCATATAGGTCATGAAGTTCAGGTTCAGGCTTTTGTCCGACACCTGATTGATAAGTGCCGGATTGTGAAAGATAAGCGTAGGGTCGTCGTCGTCGATGGTGATATTGTCGCCTCCCAGGGCAGCCACGTGAGCACTCACGGGCAAGCGTAGGAAGCTGTACACCTCCTGACTCTCCTGCGCCCACGCAGTCAACGGCAGCAGCAGGACAGAAAAGACCGCAAGAAGAATCTTTCTCATCGTCATCTGACACTAATTTAACGGCAAAGGTACAAAAAATATTGCACCCACAGATACAAAGTCGCAAATAATTCTTAATTCTTAATTCCTAATTCTTATTTTCTTCGTATCTTTGCACATCGATATGGAACAGAAGAAATCGCCTCAGGCAGATATGGAGCAACGACGCACCACAGGATTCCTCCTGGGGCTGACCATTGTCTTGGCATTGTTCTACGTGTTGCTGGAGTGGAACAGCATGCCCGACGACAGCTCGTTCGATGCGCTGGATCTCGACGAGCTGGTACATGAGAGTGAGCTGGTGCCCATGTCTAATATAGAGACTACGACACAGCTGGAGGAACAGAAGAAGGCAGAGAAGTCAGAACAGCTGAACATTGTCGACGACGACGTGGAGATGGCCGAGCCCGACGAGCCTCAAGACGGCGAGCAAGCTGGCGACGATGACGAGACGCTGCTTTCCGACCTTCAGCAAACGCTCGACGACGACAAGGCACTGGCCGCTATGGACGTAGACCCCAACAACCCGCTCAACTTCCACATCGTCGAAGACCTGCCTCAGTTTCCTGGCGGAGCCGTAGAGTTCATGAAGTGGCTCACCAAGCATCTGCGCTACCCCCACAATGCCCGCCGCCAGAAGGTTCAGGGCCGGGTGGTGGCTGTGTTCTACGTCGAGAAAGACGGCAGCATCACAGGTATCAGCATTGCCCAGTCGCTCTCAGCCGAGTGCGACCGCGAAGCCCTCCGTGTACTGCGCATGATGCCCGCCTGGAAGCCCGGCATCCAGCACGACAAGCCCTGCCGCACCAAGGTCTGCATACCTATCGTTTTCAAACTATAACCTCGAAACATCGGAACCTCGAAACCTCGGAACATCGAAACATCGGAACCTCGAAATCTCGAAACATCGAAACCTCGAAACATCGAAAATTCGAAACATCGAAACATCGAAATAACAAAAAAATTAAAGAATATGATCACCTCACACGACATCCTTCAGAAGGTCAACGATTGTCTGAGCAATCTGACCTACACCCGTAAGCCCTCCTCGCTCTATGAACCCATCCAGTACGTCCTGTCGCTGGGCGGCAAGCGCATACGTCCCGTACTGGCCCTGCTGGGCTACCAGCTGTGGAAAGACCACCCAGAGGACATTCTCATGCCCGCCATCGGACTGGAGACCTACCATAACTATACCCTGCTGCACGACGACCTGATGGACAATGCCGACATGCGTCGCGGACACGAGACAGTGCATCGCCGCTGGGATGCCAACAAAGCCATACTCTCAGGCGACTCGATGCTCGTGCTGGCCTATCAGCGCGTGGCTCAGGTGCCAGCGGAGAAGCTGCAGCAGGTGCTCGACCTTTTCACCGTCACTGCCCTGGAGATTGGCGAGGGACAGGAGTACGACATGACTTTCGAGACGCGCAACGATGTCACAGAAGCTGAGTATATCGAGATGATTCGCCTGAAGACCTCCGTGCTGCTGGCCTGTGCGCTGAAGATGGGGGCCATTCTGGCCGATGCACCTCAGCTGCATGCCGACCGCCTCTACAAGGTGGGCGAACAGCTGGGACTGGCTTTCCAGCTGCAAGACGACCTGCTCGATGTCTACGGCGACCCTAAGGTGTTCGGCAAAGCCATCGGAGGCGACATCACGTCGAACAAGAAAACCTATATGCTCATCAATGCCTTCAACCGCGCCAATGCTGAGCAGCGTGCTGAACTGGAGCATTGGATCTATGCCAAGACCTTCGACCGCCAGGAGAAAGTAGCAGCCGTCACTCACCTCTACGACGCCATAGGCATCCGCGAGCTCTGCGAACAGAAAATCAACTACTACTTCGACCTGGCCCGCCACACCCTCGACCAGGTAGACGCCAGCGCAGAACGAAAGGAACCCCTGTTGCAGTATATGGACGAGATGCTACATCGCGACAAGTAATTTCCCCCAACCTCACCCCATCATTCCGACATGACACATTTCGTGGACACCCACTGCCACCTGGACGGTGAAGAGTTCCAGGCCGACCGCGACGCTGTGGTGGAGCGTGCTCGCCAGGCCGGATGCACAAAAATCCTCCTGCCAGCCATCGACCAGAAGAGCTGCCAAACGGTGCTCGACACCTGCCGCCAATATTCAGGCTATTGCTACCCCATGCTGGGTCTGCACCCAGAAGAGGTGCGCTCCGACTGGCAGCAGCAGCTCTCCTCCATCCGCGAGTACATAGACCGCGGTCTCGCAGACCATCTTTCCCCCGCTTCCAGGCCCATCGCCATTGGCGAGGTAGGTCTCGACTTCTACTGGAGCCGCGAGTTCGAGCAGGAGCAGCAGGAAGCCTTCGAGCAACAGGTAGAGTGGTCGGTAGAAACGCGCCTGCCCCTGATGATTCATTGCCGCAAAGCCCAGAACGAGCTGGTGAGCATCCTCAAGCGCCATGCCAGCCAGTTGCCGGGCGGCGTGTTCCATTGCTTCACAGGCAACGAGCAGGAGGCGCGCCAGCTGCTGGAGTTTCCACAATTCGTGCTGGGCATCGGCGGCGTACTCACCTTCAAAAAGTCGCATCTGCCCGAGGTGCTCCCCGCCTGTGTACCGCTTCACCGCATCGTCCTGGAGACCGATGCCCCCTATATGTCGCCCGTTCCCCTCCGTGGACAGCGCAACGAGTCGGCATTCATCCCGCATGTCATCGCCCGACTGGCCGAGGCCTATGGCGTGAGCGAAGAAGAAATCTGCCGCCAGACCACGCTGACGGCAGACCGCATCTTTTTCGGATAATAAACAACCCTTATGGTTACAGGACATTCAACCCTCGCATCATTTAAGAAAGTTCGGGCGTGGGAGTCGGTGTGGGCTCGGGCTGAGGCGCGGGCTCGGGCGTGTCGCCGGTGGCGGTCTTCGACATGGCGTGGATGCGGACGTAGTTCAGGTTGCCGTTCAGGGTCTTGATGAGGCTGTCGAAGGACGTGTTGCGGGTGAAGACGGCCGATGCGTTGATGACGGTGATCATGGCGCGGTACTCCGGGTCCATCGCCGCGCGGGCCTTCTTCATCTGCTCGGCCTCGGGCAGCTCGCCGCTGCGCTGCGTGATTTTCTGCCGAATCTCGGTGGCAATGGCCGTCAGGCGGTCCATGGCGGCGGTCATTCCCAGTGCCGCCTCGGCCTGGGTGAGGGTCTGGCTGGCGGCGGCCTCCTCGCAGAGCTGCTGTATCTTCGACCACTCCGAGATCATGTTCTCCTGCACATTCACCTTATACTTCTTCAGGAACTCGCTGTACACCTGAGCGTGGCGCAGCTTCTCCGTGTCGAAGGTCAGTCGCATCGCGGCCGCCACCATCTCCTTGACGGCCAGGAACACCTGGTCGCCCTCCGCGTCGAGGGCGGCAATCTCGTCGGTCACCGCCGAGCGCAGCGTCAGGGCGTAGGCTGCGTCGAGCGTCTGGTAGGCCTTGCGCATCTCGGCCAGCTGCTCCGTCACCAGCACCACGTCGGGATGCTCGCTGGGGAACTCGCCGAGGAAGGCGACCACTGTGTCGATTGTAAACTTCATTGTGCCGACGTAGACAGAGTTCGTCAGCTTCGTCAGACCCATCTCTTGTATTAAAATAGGAATATTTACCATAATTTTATATTTTAACAGTTTAAATTTTCAAAAAATCTTTATTTAGGGGCTTTTTGGCCCGAAGTGTTAATTCGTGGAGTGCCGTCGGAGGCCTCCGATTCCTTCTCAGAAGTTCTGAGAGCCTTTCCGACCCCTCCGATTCCTTCTCAGAAGTTCTGAGAAGCTTTCCGACCCCTCCGATTCCTTCTCAGAAGTTCTGAGAGGCTTTCCGACCCCTCCGATTCCTTCTCAGAAAATCTGAGAGCCTTTCGACGGGCCTCAATTCCTTCTCAGAAAATCTGAGAGCCTTTCGACGGCCCTCAGCGGCCGTTTCCAAGTCGCGGGAAGTTGTCGACTGCAATCAGCGGCCATTTCCGCCCGAGGGCGAGAGGAAGGAGGGCGGCGCCGTCCGCGCCGTGGCTTTCGGTGCCGTCCTCCTTGTGCTATTTAGAGCACATCGTTACTGGTCCTATGCGTTAAAGTGCACAATAAGAACCATCCCTTATGTGTCTGTGTGAGCAAGGTCTATTCTCAATTCTTCGGCACGATGGTGCAGACGATGGTGGTTTGGGTCTGGCCCATGCCCATAAATTCGCCGCTGAAAGAGACTGTGGAGGCAGGAGTGCCCGCCCAGGTCTTTGATGAGCCGCCACCGCTCCAGCCCGTGCCGGAAACATTGCTATCTGTGGTCGTCACAACAATCTTTGTGAAGTTACCGAGGGTGGTAGAGAATGTTCCGCCGTCCATGAGGTTGCCGTCATGAGGGTCAATCATGCCTGCTGAGACGGTGACACCGTCTTTTGTGAAACTAGGATTCCAATCACTCCCCCAATCGCTCTGGTTGATGGTGACGGTGATGGTGGCGGGGGTCACGGTGACGGTGCAGTTGCCCTTAACACCGCTACCGTCGTTAGCCTCGGCATAGATAGTGACGGTGCCTTCGGCTACGGCTGTCACCTTGCCGTCTTGGTCAACGGTGGCTTTCGATGCGTCACTCGTCTTCCATGTGTAGGTCTTGTCCGTGGCGTTGTCGGGAGCCACTGCGGTCACGCTGAGGGTTTCGGTTGAGCCGACCTTGATTTCCGTCTCGGTCTTGTTGAGCGTGATGGCGGTGACGGGGACAGTTAATTCCTCCTCTGCCTGTCCTCCATTGAGTGTCTCGCCGGTGGTCCAGTCCTATACGGTGACGCTTGCCACTTCAATCTTGTTCTTACCCACTACGAGGTTGAAGGTGTAGCTGTTGCCTGCCTCCAGTTCGGGGATGCCCTTCACGAGGAGGGTGTTGCCTTCGCCGTCGGTCAGCTGGATGAAGCGGGCGCCGCTGTCACCATAGCCAGGCACTACGAGGGCGGTGTAGGTAGAGCCTTGACCACCGTCGCCCTGTGCGTATGGCTGGATTTCGGTGCTGCTGCCCGTGGGATTGCCGTCTTCAATGCCGCTGGCTTCGCTGTAGATGCTGACGTTGCTGACGGTCTTCTCGTCGTCATCGTACTGGCTGCCGAAGCCGCTGATGCGTACGATGACGCGGGCCATCTTGCGCTCC
>CAMNPM010000040.1 GCA_946548065.1 uncultured Prevotella sp.
TGGGGTTCCGTAGCTCAGCTGGATAGAGCAACAGCCTTCTAAGCTGTGGGTCTTGGGTTCGAGTCCCAACGGAATCACCTTAAGGAGTCAGCAAATAATTGATGTCCAATTATTTGCTGACTTTTTTAGTTCTTCTTCCACGAAACTTGCTAACAGTTCGCTCCCTTTTTAATGATTTTGAGGAAAACGGAGGGAAAAGACTGCCATTTTTGTTTTTCTTCAATAGATCAGGAGAACCGTGATTTCGAAAATTTGGCTCACAAAGTGCAGAACACTCTGTGAGCCAATCAAGATTTGCGTTTCCTGCATCTCAGTGCTTCTCTGCCTTACTGGACGAGACTGAAATCACTGTTTGCGTATACGGTCGTCGTGTCCTTGTGAGACACATTAAGGCTCGGATGCAGTGTGTACTTGTAGTTTCGCGGCTCCTCGTTGTTCTTCCTGGCCTTGAAGGTCACCATATACTGATTGTTGGAGTTGAAGAAGCCAAGCACCTTCTCGCCACCGTTGGGGATGGTGTAGCGGAATTCAGCTCCCTTCTTGCCATTGTCAGCCCTGCTGACCACCACGTCAAAAATGGTCGAGTCGTTGTGCAGGTCGTTCTTCAGCTTGATGGCTCCGCCGGTGACGTTGACCACGGGGGGCATCCACTGGCTTTTTCTGTACTCTCTCTCTATGGTGGTGGTTGCATGGTCGGCATAGGTAGAGATAAAGCTCTGTATGTCCAGCTTTGCCTTCAACCAGGTATCGAGCGCATACGGCTCTTTCCTCTCGTTGTCCTTGCCTTGACTGTCATACCACAGCCAGACACCGTGTATGCTCTGTGAGCTGCGGGATGCCTGGTTGTTCTTCACGTTAAAGTGGTACACCTCACTCCATTTAAACTCAGGCAGGTTGTTGAACACCAAGTGCCAGCGGGTCCAGTTGCCGTTCTTCCGCTCGTTCAGGATGTCCACGTCGCTGATCTTGCGCACCTCAGTATGGCTCCATTCCCAGCCATATTTGACCTTCAACAAGTCGATTTCAAATTCTGGCGCCCACTTTTTTAAATCTTTTGTATTAAATTTTCCCCCGATGCTATGGCTGAAGTTCAGACTGAAGCTGTTTCTGTCCTCGTAGGTGGTCTCTTTCACGACGGTTTCTGGCGATGGTGTGCCGCTGGCGGTGAACATGATGCGGTCGTTGGTGTCCTCATTCCAGTCTGCATCGAGCGTCGACACCTTCTTGGCGAGGTGCGTCTCCACCCAGAAGTCGGTTGTGTAGGCTCCGCACCAGCGCACATAAGTACCTAAGTGTCTGTTCTCGCCCTTGCCCTTCCACATACCTCCTGTAGATACAGTGGCATTCATCTTCACGCCATAGTAGTCGCCGGCACCCGGAGCACCCTCATACACGTGTACCGTGTAGATGTCGTATTCGGCATTCAGCGTCATGCTCCCACTCAGTACGTCCGGGTTCGACAAGGCAAGTTGCCTGAAGGTTTGGACGACGTCGAAAGGCTGGTAGACACGCCTGTGTATGTGCCCGGCAAAGTCCTCCATCCTGACCGTCTTCCCCTCGGAAGTAGCAGCCTTCTTGGCAGCAGCCCTGAAACGGGCGGCGTCCTCTATTTCGGTCGTGTCATCGCCATCAAGGTCTTCCATCACATCGCCCAGCATGTCCGCGATGTATGCGTAATAATACTCTGCCGCCTTCAACTGCAGCAGGAGCGGGTCGAAGTCCTCATCCACGATGGGTTTGTTGACATAGTAGTAATCGTCCTTATTGTTGAAGGCGAATATCAACAGCGAGCTGTCTACATTGTACGTAGCGACGTCGAGCCAGTCGTGGCTGTCCTTATATGCCTCCAGCTCGGCGGCATCGGGATTCCACACAGCGATGACCCTGCCGTTGGAGTACACCTCTTTCAGATATTCCTCGCTGACGTCTGTCAGTTTGTTGACCATCACGAAGTCAACGTCGTCTTCAGGCGTGCCTACCACGTCGCTCACGCCCCACTCGAAGGCCTGCATCAGATTGTCGTCCAGGCCGGCGGCCAGGTAAGCCTTGCCAAGCAGCCGAACTGTAGGTTCGAATTCAGCCGTACCTTCACCATACTCCGTCGGGGTGTCGGCACCTGAATTGTCATCATTATCAGAACAGGAAGCAAGCCCTCCTCCGCAGCAAATCAGGACGGCTGCGAACATCCAGTTGAAAAAATTTCTCATACTAGTCATAATTTGGTTAGTCATTGCGCTTTAATCTCTGGACAAAGATACGAAAGATAGCTCTAACACAGAGACGTCATTTCCGTTTCCTGCATCTCAGCGCTTCGCAGCCTTACTGGGGCCTGAAATCACTGTTTGCGAATACGGTCGTCGTGTCCTTGTGAGACACCTTGATGGTTGGATGCTGTATGTACTTGTAATAACGTGGCTCCCCTTTGTCCTTCTTGCCCTTGAAGGTCACCATGTACTCAAGGTTGGAGTTGAAGAAGCCGAGCACCTCCGCGCCACCGTTGGGGATGGTGTTGGGGTATTCAGTAACCTTCTTGCCATTGTCAGTCCTGCTGACTACCACGTCATAGATAGTCGAGTCGTTGCGCAGGTTGTTCTTCAGCTTGATGGCTCCGCCGGTGACGTTGACCACGGGGGGCATCCACTGGCTTTTTCTGTACTCTCTCTCTATGGTGGTGGTTGCATGGTCGGCATAGGTAGAGATAAAGCTCTGTATGTCCAGCTTTGCCTTCAACCAGGTATCGAGCGCATACGGCTCTTTCCTCTCGTTGTCCTTGCCTTGACTGTCATACCACAGCCAGACACCGTGTATGCTCTGTGAGCTGCGGGATGCCTGGTTGTTCTTCACGTTAAAGTGGTACACCTCACTCCATTTAAACTCAGGCAGGTTGTTGAACACCAAGTGCCAGCGGGTCCAGTTGCCGTTCTTCCGCTCGTTCAGGATGTCCACGTCGCTGATCTTGCGCACCTCAGTATGGCTCCATTCCCAGCCATATTTGACCTTCAACAAGTCGATTTCAAATTCTGGCGCCCACTTTTTTAAATCTTTTGTATTAAATTTTCCCCCGATGCTATGGCTGAAGTTCAGACTGAAGCTGTTTCTGTCCTCGTAGGTGGTCTCTTTCACGACGGTTTCTGGCGATGGTGTGCCGCTGGCGGTGAACATGATGCGGTCGTTGGTGTCCTCATTCCAGTCTGCATCGAGCGTCGACACCTTCTTGGCGAGGTGCGTCTCCACCCAGAAGTCGGTTGTGTAGGCTCCGCACCAGCGCACATAAGTACCTAAGTGTCTGTTCTCGCCCTTGCCCTTCCACATACCTCCTGTAGATACAGTGGCATTCATCTTCACGCCATAGTAGTCGCCGGCACCCGGAGCACCCTCATACACGTGTACCGTGTAGATGTCGTATTCGGCATTCAGCGTCATGCTCCCACTCAGTACGTCCGGGTTCGACAAGGCAAGTTGCCTGAAGGTTTGGACGACGTCGAAAGGCTGGTAGACACGCCTGTGTATGTGCCCGGCAAAGTCCTCCATCCTGACCGTCTTCCCCTCGGAAGTAGCAGCCTTCTTGGCAGCAGCCCTGAAACGGGCGGCGTCCTCTATTTCGGTCGTGTCATCGCCATCAAGGTCTTCCATCACATCGCCCAGCATGTCCGCGATGTATGCGTAATAATACTCTGCCGCCTTCAACTGCAGCAGGAGCGGGTCGAAGTCCTCATCCACGATGGGTTTGTTGACATAGTAGTAATCGTCCTTATTGTTGAAGGCGAATATCAACAGCGAGCTGTCTACATTGTACGTAGCGACGTCGAGCCAGTCGTGGCTGTCCTTATATGCCTCCAGCTCGGCGGCATCGGGATTCCACACAGCGATGACCCTGCCGTTGGAGTACACCTCTTTCAGATATTCCTCGCTGACGTCTGTCAGTTTGTTGACCATCACGAAGTCAACGTCGTCTTCAGGCGTGCCTACCACGTCGCTCACGCCCCACTCGAAGGCCTGCATCAGATTGTCGTCCAGGCCGGCGGCCAGGTAAGCCTTGCCAAGCAGCCGAACTGTAGGTTCGAATTCAGCCGTACCTTCACCATACTCCGTCGGGGTGTCGGCACCTGAATTGTCATCATTATCAGAACAGGAAGCAAGCCCTCCTCCGCAGCAAATCAGGACGGCTGCGAACATCCAGTTGAAAAAATTTCTCATACTAGTCATAATTTGGTTAGTCATTGCGCTTTAATCTCTGGCCAAAGATACGAAAAATATCTCTAATTTCCAAGCGATTTGGGCAAAAAGTTGATGGTAAACTTCCTATGGTTCTTCACAAAAACAGGTTAACTCATCTTGTCGCGAGAGTTAGCTCATTTGATGACGTGAGTCAGCTCAGACGGCAAATCGAGTTAACTGCCTTTATCTTGCCATGTAATGCCTTTGTTTTTTCCATGTACTGTCTTTGGTTTTCCATGCACTGCCGTTTTTGTCCCACGGCCTGGGACGTTTTCTGCCGTGCTTGGTAAAAATTGTCCCAGGGCCTGGGACAAAAACCGGGCTTCGCCGCCTTTTCGGCACTCTGCGCGATAGGCGTCGGATGCAGTGTGGCATCAATCGGCTGACTTTTGCCTGATTTTCCGTGCTTTTTTGCCTTTGCCTACACTGAAAACAAACTGCCTACACTAGCCTGAAACTCCGATGCATAAAGGGCTCAGCAGGGTTAGTGTAGGCAGTGTAGGCAAATAATAAAAAGTTTTTTTTCTCTGCAGGATTTAGATGACCTCAATACCTTGTTCCTCGCAGAGCTTTAGGCTCATCTCCTTGAGCTTGAACTTCTGTATCTTGCCAGAGCCGGTGAGGGGGAACTGGTCGATGAAGAATACGTACTTGGGAATCTTGTAGCGGGCTATCTTTCCGCGACAGAAGTCCTGTACCTCCTCTGGAGTCATCTTCACGCCCTCATGGAGGATGATGAATGCTCCCACCGCCTCGCCATATTTCTTGGAGGGCACGGCAGCCACCTGCACGTCCTTGATGCCAGGCATGTGGTAGAGGAATTCCTCAATCTCGCGCGGATAGATGTTCTCGCCGCCACGGATAATCATGTCCTTGATGCGGCCTGTGATGCGGTAGAAGCCCTGCTCGTCCTTTACGCCCAGGTCGCCGGAGTGCAGGAACCCGTTCTTGTCGATGACCTCAGCGGTGGCCTGCGGGTTCTTGTAGTAGCCCTTCATGACGTTGAATCCTCGGCAGCACATCTCGCCCTGAACGCCCACGGGACACTCTTCGCCCGTCTCGGGGTCGAGCACCTTGACCTCGACGAAGGGATAGTCGCGTCCTACGGTGGTGCAGCGCTGCTCGAACGTGTCGTTCAGGCAGGTCTGCGTCATGCCGGGCGACGACTCGGTGAGTCCGTAGACAGAGGTGATGGTGAGAAACATCTTCTCAGAGACGCGCTTCATCAGTTCTACGGGACAGAGGCTGCCAGCCATAATGCCCGTGCGCAGGCATGTCAGGTCGAACATGTCGAACATGGGATGGTCCAGCTCGGCAATGAACATGGTGGGTACGCCATAGACGGCAGTGCAACGCTCCTTATGGATGGACGCCAGCACCACCAGGGGGTCGAACTTCTCGACCATCACCTCTGTACAGCCGTGGGTCAGACAGTTCATGGTGGCCAGCACCACACCGAAGCAATGGAACAGCGGTACGCAGACGCAGAGCTTATCGTCTTGCGTGAAGCCCATGTTCTCGCCCGTGAAGTAGCCGTCGTTGGTTATGTTGTAGTGGGTGAGCATGACGCCCTTGGGAAAGCCTGTGGTGCCGCTGGTGTACTGCATATTGCATACATCGTGGCAGCTGACCTGTCGCTTGGCCTCTTCCAGCTCCTCGTCGTCGATGTTCTGTCCCAGCAGCAGCAGCTCGGCAGTGTTGAACATGCCGCGATACTTCTCCATGCCGATGAACACGACATTCTTGAGGAAGGGAAAACGCTCGCTGCTGAGATGGCCGCGCTCACACTCGCGCAGCTCGGGCAGCATGGTGTAGGTCATGTCGACATAGTTGCAGTCCCAGGTACCGTCGGTGATGCACAGGGTGTGCATGTCGGAGTCCTTGCACAGATACTCCAGCTCTGACTGCTTATAGTTGGTGTTGACCGTCACCAGCACGGCACCAATCTTGGCCGTGGCATAAAGGAACGTCAGCCAGTCGGGCACGTTGGTGGCCCAGATGCCTACGTTGGAGCCTTTCTTCACGCCAATGGCCATCAGGCCCTTGGCCAGGTTGTCTACACGCTGGTTGAACGTGTTCCAGGTGAATCGCAGGTTGCGGTCGGAATAGACGATGTATTCCTTGTCGGGCGTGGTCTTGGCCCAGTGCTCCAGCCATTGTCCCAGTGTGCGCTCGTAGAGCTGATAGCCCTCGCTGCCGGTCTCGGCAGGGTAGGTCCTGTCAGGCAATGGTCTGCCCGCCATGTCTAATTTCACATTACTCATGATACAAGTCGGGGTTTAGAATGGAATATATACAAGTGCCAGTATTTTAGCCGACTTGCCGGGAGCTCCGTGCAGATGGTGCTTCACGATAGAGTCGTAGTAGATGGTGTCGCCCTGGTGGAGCGAGTATTTCTCTTTGCCGTAGACCAGCTCTATCTCGCCCTCCATGACATAGATGAACTCCTCGCCCTCGTGGTGTGAGAGTTTATAGTCGAGGTTGTCGGTGGGATGGATGTCGATGATAAATGGCTCCATGTGGCGACCGGCCTTCTGTTGTGCCAGTGGATGATACTCCATGTGCTTGCGGGCATCGGTTGCTCCGTTGGAGAAGCTGATGCTGCTGTCGCTCTCGCGGTCCTTGGCGCGTGTGACCACGGGTCCCAGGGCGTCGTTGTCGTCCATGAATGTTCCTAAGCGCACTCCCAGCGCACGGGCTATCTTGATCAGCGGCCCCAGCGAGGGGAGGTTTACGTCGTTTTCGATAGAGTTAATTTGGTCTGCCGACAGACCACTACGTTCGGCAATTTGCTCGATAGAGAGATTCTTTGTCTCTCTGATTCCTTTGATTTTAGAACCTACAGGGTTGTTGTTGTTGGACATAAGTCAAATAGAGTGTTATATCTACGTTTAATTTTTTTGTGTGCAAAGGTAATGTAAATTGAGCAAAAAACCAAAAGAATTGCACTATTTCTTTGGCTTTCCTGACAAAAGAATGTTTTCTGCGTTGCGTATGGTTTTCTCTGCGTTGCGTATTTCGTGGTACAATTCATGCTGACGCTGTTCGCTGGCCAGTATCTCGCTTTGCAGTTCGGCGCGTTCCTCAGCCGTAGCGGTGGCATAGTAGTCGCGGGCGCGTTGGAGGGTAGACAGCAGTCGCTGGTAGCGTTTCTGCAGGGCCGTGAGCTGCTGGTAGCGCTGGGCATTGCCCTGGGCTTGGAAGTCGGAAAGTCGGCTATAGGTAACCTCGTCGTTGATGACGAATTGGAACGAGCCGTCGGTCGACTGTTGCTTCTCTGGTTTATGGGTCGCCACGTCGTGAAGACGCTGGCGGGCGGCAACGAGGGCGGTGGTGTCGGCCCAGGTGTCGGCAATGCGGTCGATGCGGGAAAGAGCGGCTATCTCTTCTGTGCTGAGCCCAGAGTTGCTGTATGTCTGGCGGGTAGGAGAGGGCAGGAAGACGTAGATGCAGACTTTGCCATCGGTCTGGTTGCGGTCGGTGGCAAACCAGCCCAGATTGCTGTATTCGTCGACGACATACATATAGTCGTTGGCTTCGGAATTGAAAGGCATGCCGATATTGGCGGGATGCAGGAAGGAGCCAGTCTCTGCATCGTAGCGGGTGACGTAGATGTCGTAGCCGCCCAGTCCCTCATCGCCCTCGGCGGCAAAGTAGAAGGTCTGTCCGTCGCCCATCATGAAGGGGTAGTTGACACGCCGGAACTCGCGGTCGTCGTTGATGCCGCGCAAGGCCACGGGGCGCGACCAGCGGTTGTCGAGCGTCTCGCTGGTGTAGAGGTTGACGGTGCTGTCGGGGGCTTCCTGTGAAAGGTAGCAGCGGTTGCCCAATTCATTGACATAGACGTAGGCATTGGGCTGGTTGCGGGTGTTGAAGATGTCCTGAAATCGTGCCAGTTGTCCTACTTCCGGGGCCAGGTGATAGGCTTGGAGGAACTGTTGTTTGTCGACCACAAAGCTGTCGACGAACATGATGCGCTGGGTGTTGGCCCGCATACGTTCGAGCTTGGCCTGCCGGGCTTGTTGTTCCGGGGTGAGGCGAGGTGGTGTCTTGCGTCTTTGTGCTGTGGCAGGAAGCGACAAGAGTAATAGGGCGGATAGTAATATTGCGGGTATCTTCATGTGTTTTAATCCTCAACGAGTTTGTGGTCGGCCTCAAGGGCGCGGAACAGGGTGTAGCGAGCTTCGGGGTTCATGCGCTCCATGTGGGCGAAGAGCTCACGGGCGGTAGTGCGATTGGTGTCGTGCTCGTAGGGGCAGCGTTTCAGCTGCTGCTCGTAATGCTGTTGCTCGGCATACAGCCGGATGTCGTCCTCTTGGCAGAGGCAGAGCGGCCGGATGATGGTGAGCGGCATCTTGCGCAGGCGCAGTCTGGCAGGCATGGTGGCAAAGTGGCCTTGGAAGGTGAGGTTCATCAGGGCGGTATGGATGATGTCGTCCTGATGATGGCCCAGGGCTATCTTGGTGCAGCCTATCTCCTGTGCCACATTGAACAGCTGTTTGCGGCGCTGCCAGGAGCAGAGAAAGCACGGAGGCTTCTGGTGGGTGCTGGGCGATGGGTGTTGGGTGCTGGGCGATGGGCGTTGGGCAGTGGATGTTGGGCGTTGGGCAGGGGATGTTCCTCCATCAGGAAACTTGGTGGGAAAACTGGTGGTGACAATATGCAGGGGGACGCCCTGTTCGGCACAGAAGCGTTGCAGATAGGTAGTGTCGGTCTCATACTGGATATTATCCATCCTTACGTGGAGGGCAGAGACCTTGAAGCGAGGAACCAGGATGCGCGAGCGTCGGGCCAGGAACTGGAGTAGCAGGAGTGAGTCCTTTCCACCCGACAGGCCTATGAGGATATGATCGTTCTCGTCGATGAGCTGATACTGTCCTAACGCCTTGTTAAACGCTTTCCAAAGCTTCTCCTCGATACTCATTTCATGAACACCAGATAGACCGCACAGATGATGAGGAGGAAGGCCAGGATATGATTCCAATGCAGATGGGTGCCTTGGAACAGGATGTTGACAATGACGCAGAAGACGGCCAGTGAGATGCACTCCTGGATGACCTTCAGCTGAATGAGGTTGAATGGTCCGCCGTTGTCGATGAAGCCCAGCCGGTTGGCCGGTACCTGACAACAATACTCGAAGAAGGCGATGGCCCACGAGAAGACGATGATGCCGATGAGGGGCCAGTTGGAGCTGACACCCGACTGCTGTAGTTTCAAATGCCCATACCAAGCAAGCGTCATGAAGACGTTGCTTAGTATGAGCAGAATGATAGTATAAAGCCCGTTCATAGCGAAAACAAATTGTTCACTATTACTTTTTCGTCAGGAAGTCGTGCATATTCTGGGCAGCCCGACGGCCATCGCCCATAGCCAGAATGACCGTTGCGCCACCGCGCACGATGTCGCCACCGGCAAAGATCTCGCTGCGGGCCGACTGCATGCCCTCGTTCACCACGATGGTGTTCTTGCGGCCCAGCTCCAGGCCCTCGATGCTCTTGGGTACGAGCGGATTGGGCGATACACCGACGGCTACAATCACCTGGTCGACATCCAGTGTGACGGTCTTGCCCTCTACGGGTACGGGGCTGCGACGGCCTGAGGCATCGGGCTCGCCAAGCTCCATCACCTGCAGAATAGCCTGCTTCACGGCACCGTTCTCATCGGCAATATACTCGATGGGGTTGTGGAGTGTCAGGAAGTCGATGCCTTCCTCCTTGGCATGTTTCACTTCCTCCAGACGGGCGGGCATCTCTTGCTCAGAACGGCGGTACACCAGCGTCACCTTGCCGCCCAGGCGCTTTGCCGTGCGGCAAGAGTCCATTGCCGTATTGCCACCGCCCACCACGAGGACGTTCTTGCCCAGATTGATGGGCGTGTCGGTGGTCGGGTTGGCTGCATCCATCAGGTTGACGCGCGTCAGATACTCGTTCGACGACATGATGTTGATGGCGTTCTCGCCGGGGATGCCCATAAAGTTGGGCAGACCGGCACCGGAGCCTACGAAGATGCCCTTGAATCCTTGCTCCTCCAGCTGTTCAACGGTGATGGTCTTGCCTACGATGACATCGGTTTGGAAATGCACTCCCATCTTGGCGAGATTCTCAATCTCCACGTCGACAATCTTGTTGGGCAGACGGAACTCTGGAATACCGTATTTCAGCACACCGCCAATCTCGTGGAGTGCCTCGAACACATAGACATCGTAGCCCATCTTGACCATGTCGCCTGCAAACGACAGACCGGCAGGCCCAGAACCCACGACGGCAATCTTGATGCCGTTGGCCGGGGCGATATCGGGCAACGAGATATTGCCTGACTCACGTTCGTAGTCGGCAGCAAAGCGCTCCAGATAACCAATGGCTACAGCGGGCTCGTTCATCTTGAGGTGGATGCACTTGCTCTCGCATTGTTTCTCCTGCGGACACACACGACCACACACGGCGGGCAGGGCAGAGGTCTGCTTCAGCACTTTGGCGGCAGCCAGGAACTGTCCACGCTCGATATTCTTGACGAACGATGGGATGTTGATATTCACCGGACAGCCCTCTACGCAGCTGGGCTTGGCACAGTCGAGACAGCGCTTAGCCTCCAGCATGGCCATTTCCTTGGTGAGTCCGGTGTTCACTTCTTCTGTGCGGGTCGTGGCACGATAGACAGGATCCAGCTCGGGCATCTTGACACGCTCGATGGCGGTACGCTCCTTGGGCTTCATGCTCTTGCGAAGCTCCTCGCGCCAGGGGGCGTTGCGGTCGGTCAGTATGTCAATGCTCTCGACAGTGGAGGCATCGGTTGCTGGGGCATCCGTGGCGGCAGCAGACTCTTTGCTCTTCACTGCTCCCTCTTCGCTTACCAAGTGCTCTTCGTAATGGGCGAGTTCTTCTTGCTCCTCGCGCTTGAAGGTGTTCATGCGCTTGAACATCTCGTCCCAGTCGACCAATGCTCCGTCAAATTCCGGTCCATCGATGCAGACGAACTTGGTCTTGTCACCGATGGTGAGTCGGCAGGCACCGCACATTCCTGTGCCGTCCACCATGATAGTGTTCAGCGACACCTCGCAAGGGATGCCATGCTTCTGGGCGGTGAGGTTGGAGAACTTCATCATGATGGGAGGGCCAATGGCAAAGACCTTGTCCACATGGGGTTCCTGCTCGATGAACTTCTCTATGCCGACAGTCACCACGCCTTTCTCGCCGTATGAGCCGTCGTCGGTCATGATGATGACCTCGTCGCTGCTCTCGCGTACCTTGTCTTCCAATATAATCAGGTCTTTTGAACGGCCTGCCATTACTGAGAGAACACGGTTGCCAGCAGCCTTCAGGGCCTGGATGATGGGCAGCATGGGAGCTACGCCCAGTCCGCCACCGGCACATACTACCGTACCGTAATTCTCAATGTGGGTGGGATTGCCCAGAGGACCTACGATGTCGGCCACATAGTCGCCCTCGTTCAGAGCACAAAGCTTCTTCGACGACAGACCAACCATCTGAACCACCAATGTAATGGTACCCTTGTCGATGTCGGCACCTGCGATGGTCAACGGCATGCGCTCGCCCTTCTTGTCGACACGAACTATAACAAAGTTACCGGCCTTGCGGCTCTTCGCTATTAGCGGAGCCTCTATCTCGAAGAGGAATACCTTTTCGGAGAATTGTTCTTTTCTTACGATTTTGTTCATAAATCCTATTGTTTAGTCGCAATTTGTGTGCAAAGTTACGAATTTATAAGCAAAAAGCAAAAGAAAAATGATTTTCTTTTGCTTTTTGTATAATAATGATGGGTGTGGGGAGCCTGTTACCCGATATACTTGAGAATGAGTTCTACCACCTCGTCTTCTGTCTTGCCTTCCATATTGAAGGCAATATCGTAGTTGCGAGTGTTGTAACTAGTCAATCATTTCAAAACCGGTATATGGCACCAGTGCACGAGGTATTTTTATGCCGTTCTCAGTCTGGTTGTTCTCCAGCAGGGCGGCTACGATACGAGGCAGTGCCAGGGCTGAGCCGTTCAGCGTGTGGCAGAGTTCGGTCTTCTTATTGTCTGCACGACGGTAGCGGCACTTCAGGCGGTTGGCCTGATAGGTGTCGAAATTGGAAACCGACGATACCTCCAGCCAGCGTCCCTGGGCTTCAGAGTAGACCTCGAAGTCGTAGCAGATAGAGCTGGTGAACGACTGGTCGCCGCCACAGAGCAGCAGGATGCGATAGGGCAGTTCAAGTTTCTTGAGCAGACCCTCGACGTGCTCCAGCATCTCCTTGTGACTCTCGCGAGAGTGCTCGGGCTTGTCGATGCGTACAATCTCTATCTTCGAGAACTCGTGCAAGCGATTCAGGCCGCGAACATCCTTACCGTACGAGCCAGCCTCACGACGGAAACACTCGGTGTAGGCGCAGTTCTTGATGGGCAGTTGTGCCTCGTCAATAATCACGTCGCGGTAGATATTGGTCACGGGAACCTCAGCAGTGGGAATCAGGTAGAAGTCGTCTACCTCACAATGGTACATCTGTCCCTCCTTGTCGGGCAACTGGCCTGTGCCGTAGCCGGATGCAGCATTCACCACCGTAGGAGGCATGATCTCGGTATATCCGCTCTTACGGGCTTCGTCGAGGAAGAAATTAATGAGCGCGCGCTGCAGACGGGCTCCTTTGCCGATATAGACAGGGAATCCGGCACCCGTAATCTTTACACCCAGGTCAAAGTCGATGAGGTTGTATTTCTTGGCCAGTTCCCAGTGGGGCAGGGGATTCGCTATACCCAGCTTGGGGTTGACATTCCAATTGCCCACAGTGTCGCTGTCAGTACACTCCTTCAGGTTCGACTTCACTACATGATTGTCCTCTGCGGCTGATCCGTCGGGTACCTCGTCGTAGGGGATGTTGGGTATCTGGCAGAGCAAACGGGTCATCTCTTCCTGCGACTGGTTCATCGTCTCTTCCAGCTGTTTGTTGGTCTCCTTCATTTCGGAAACTTGGGCTTTGATGGCTTCGGCTTCGGCTTTCTTGCCTTCCTTCATCAGACCGCCAATCTGGGCCGCCATTTTCTTGGCCTCAGAGAGGTTCTTGTCCAGCTGTTGCTGGGCCTCGCGGCGCTTCTTGTCTACGGCAAGCACTTCGTCAATAGCCTCCTTTGCGTTCTTAAAGTGTTTCTTTTCCAGTCCGCGAATTACGCGGTCGGTCTCCTCGGTAATGAGTTTCAGTGTAAGCATAATATCTTGATTTTTGAATTTTGCATGCAAAATTACAAAAAAGAAATGAGAAAGGTGCGAATTTCCGAAGAAAATCGCACCTTAAATTAGTTAAGCACTTGTATTTGTGCGGTTATATTTATTTTTTATACAATACCCTGCGACATCATAGCAGAAGCTACCTTCATGAAGCCGGCTACGTTGGCACCCTTCACGTAGTTGATGTAACCGTCGGGCTGAGTACCATACTTCACGCAGTTCTCGTGAATGTCGTTCATGATGCGCTTCAGGTAGTCGTCAACTTCCTTAGCAGTCCAAGACAGACGCTCTGAGTTCTGCGACATCTCAAGACCCGATACCGAAACACCACCTGCGTTGCTGGCCTTGCCAGGGGCATAAAGCAGCTTGTTGTCCTGGAAGATTTTGATGGCCTCGGGCAGTGAGGGCATGTTGGCACCCTCAGCAACAGCAATCACACCGTTGTCTACAAGAGCCTGAGCCTGCTCACCATTGATTTCGTTCTGGGTAGCGCAAGGCAGTGCGATGTCGGCCTTCTCGTGCCAGGGACGCTCGCCTGCGTGATAGACTGCGTTGGGATATTCCTCGGCATACTCCTTGATGCGACCGCGCTCTACGTTCTTCAGCTCCTTCACGTAAGCCAGCTTATCGGCATCGATACCATCGGGATCGTAGATGTAGCCGTCGGAGTCAGAGAGGGTCAGTACGGTGGCACCCAGCTGGATACACTTCTCGGTAGCATACTGAGCTACGTTTCCTGAACCGGAAATCAGCACTTTCTTGCCCTTCAGCTCAATGCCGCGAGTTGCCAGCATAGAGGTCAGGAAGTATACCGTACCATAACCGGTAGCCTCAGGACGGATCAGCGAACCACCGAAGGGGATGCCCTTACCAGTCAGCACACCCTGGAACTGGTGGGTCAGCTTCTTGTACTGTCCATAGAGATAGCCTACCTCACGGCCGCCAACACCTATGTCGCCAGCGGGGACGTCCTCGTCGGGACCAATCACGCGGTACAGCTCGTTCATGAATGCCTGACAGAAGCGCATCACCTCAGCGTCGCTCTTGCCACGGGGTGAGAAGTCTGAACCGCCCTTGGCACCGCCCATAGGCAGCGTGGTCAGTGAGTTCTTGAAAGTCTGCTCGAAGGCAAGGAACTTCAGAATACCCAGGTTCACGCTCTTGTGATAGCGAAGACCGCCTTTGTACGGGCCAATGGCATTGTTGTGCTGGATACGGTAACCCATGTTGGTCTGTACGTTACCCTTGTCGTCTACCCAAGTGATGCGGAACTCGCATACGCGATCGGGGATGCAGAGACGCTCAATCAGGTTGGCCTTCTCAAACTCAGGGTGCTTGTTGTACTCTTCTTCGATAGTGGGAAGAACTTGGCTGACGGCCTGAATGTACTCAGGCTCGTTGGGGAAGCGCTGCTTCAGATTCTCAACAACTTGTGCTGCATTCATAATCTTTTTTCTTTTTTGATTGTTATACTTATTAAAAATTGCTTTCTCTTTCCAACTGAGTAGCTCCATGGGGAGGCTTTCTCTCTGTTTCGGTTGCAAAATTACAGCAAAAACACATAAAAACAAAACAAATTGAAAGAAAAATAACGCAAACGCTTACGTTTTGTTATTTAATTGATATAAGTCAAGCAAAAGTGTATAGTTTATACAAAAAATATGTGCGCGGGAACAAATCCCCGCGCACATACCTTTATTTATATAATGGACAATGAGCTTATTCGCCCTTCTCCATCTTTGCTTTCAGTTCTGCCAGTACATCGATGTCGCCCAGAGTGGTGCTGGCTGCTACGTTCTCAATCTTCGGAGTGTCGTCCTTCTTCTGGGTACGAGCCTTTTTCTGGGCGGCCTTCTCCTCGCGCTTCGGATCCTCGAAGGTGCGGCTGTGCGACAAGATGATACGCTTAGAGTCCTTGTTGAACTCAATTACCTTGAAGGGAAGTGTCTCGCCCTGCTGAGCCTGAGAACCGTCCTCCTTCACAAGGTGCTTGGGAGTGGCAAAGCCCTCAACGTCCTCGTCCAGCTGAACAACGGCGCCCTTCTCCATCAGCTCTATAATCTTGCCCTCGTGGATAGAGCCTACTGTGTATTTGGCCTCGAATACATCCCAAGGATTGTCCTCAAGCTGCTTGTGGCCAAGGCTCAGACGACGGTTCTCCTTGTCGATGTCAAGAACTACAACGTCAATCTGTGCGCCAACCTGTGTAAACTCAGAGGGGTGCTTCACCTTCTTGGTCCAAGAGAGATCGCTGATGTGAATCAGACCGTCAACACCCTCTTCGAGCTCTACAAATACACCGAAATTAGTGAAGTTGCGAACCTTGGCGGTATGCTTTGAGCCAACAGGATACTTCACCTCAATGGCCTCCCATGGATCTTCCTTCAGCTGCTTGATGCCAAGCGACATCTTGCGCTCGTCGCGGTCAAGCGTGATGATGACTGCTTCAACCTCGTCGCCTACCTTCAGGAATTCCTGAGCGGAACGCAGGTGCTGGCTCCAAGACATCTCGCTGACGTGAATCAGACCCTCAACACCAGGCTGAATCTCTACGAATGCTCCGTAGTCGGCTATCACTACAACCTTACCCTTCACGTGGTCGCCAACCTTGAGGTTAGGATCCAAAGCATCCCAAGGATGAGGTGTGAGCTGCTTCAGACCAAGGGCAATACGCTTCTTCTCCTCGTCGAAGTCGAGGATTACGACATTGATCTTCTGGTCGAGCTCAACAACCTTATGCGGATCGTCTACGCGACCCCAGCTCAGGTCGGTAATGTGGATCAGTCCGTCAACACCACCCAGGTCTACGAATACGCCGTAGCTGGTAATGTTCTTAACGGTACCCTCCAGAATCTGACCCTTCTCAAGCTTCGACATAATCTCCTGCTTCTGGGCTTCGAGCTCTGCCTCGATAAGGGCTTTGTGGGATACTACTACATTGCGGAACTCCTGATTGATCTTCACAATCTTGAATTCCATGGTCTTGTCTACGAACTGGTCGTAGTCGCGTATGGGGTGAACGTCAATCTGTGAACCAGGCAGGAAGGCCTCGATGCCGAACACATCGACAATCATACCACCCTTCGTGCGGCACTTGATGTAACCGTTGATAACCTCCTGGCTCTCCAGTGCTGCGTTGACACGCTCCCAAGACTTAGACATACGGGCTTTCTTGTGAGAAAGAACGAGCTGACCCTTCTTGTCCTCAGCGTTTTCAACATATACCTCTACGATGTCGCCGGCCTTCAGGTCGGGGTTGTAGCGGAATTCAGATGCGGGGATGATACCGTCGCTCTTGTAGCCGATGTTGACGACTACCTCTTTCTTGTCGACGCTAATCACCTTACCTTCAACAACCTGATGCTCGCTGACTTTGTTAAGGGTTTCGTCGTACGCCTTGTCAAGCTCTTCCTTGCTGACGCCGGTGCTCGTGCCATTCTCAAACTGTTCCCAGTCGAAGTCCTGTAATGGCTGGACGTTCTTTGTTAATTCTGACATAATTTAATTAAATGTTTTGTTTGTAATTAATAAAGTTAGACTTTATGTTAATTCGCTCCTGCACCCATGTATGCGCAAAAGCGGCTGCAAAGGTACGAACTTTTCAGCTAACTACCAAATATTTAGCGAATTATTTTCTTTCGCATGTTTACATTCTCACTTCAATACTTCTCATCGCTTACCTCAATTTATACGAGCTCTACTTTGTTGATGTCTTGCTCTTTTTCGCAATAGTGGCAGGTCAGGATGCCGTCGTGAACATGGAAGTGGGTTCTCATCGGCTCGTTGTTGGTAATGCAGACTGGATTGTTGCATTTCACTATCCCGATAATTTCACTCGGAGTCGTAACTGTCTTTTTCTCAACTACTTCGTAGTCTTTGATAATGTTTAGCACAATGTTTGGGGCTACTACTGACAAGCGCGATATCTCCTCGTCGGTAAAGTATTTCTCCTCTACCTTTATAATGCCTTTACGGCCAAGCTTCTTGGAGCGGAAGTTATAGCCGATGGTAACAGGCGTCTGCAGGTTGGCAAGCTTCAGTAGCTGGGCTACCTGATAGGCTTTCTCTGAGGGGATGTGGTCTATAACGGTGCCGTTCTTGATGGCGGCAACTAACATTTCGTTCTTGTTCATAGGATAATGGTTTTGTCGTTACGTACTTCGTCAAGGCTGATGCCAAGCACATCGCAGAAGATGGCTTCGCGGGCAAACAGTCCGTTGCCGGCCTGCTGGATGTAATAAGCGTGGGGATTCTCATCTACGTCGTAGGCTATCTCGTTGACGCGGGGTAGGGGGTGAAGAATGCGCATGTTGGGCTTGGCCAACCGTAGCATGTCGTTGTTCAGTATGTACACGTTCTTCACACGCTCGTATTCCATCAAGTCGCTGAAACGCTCTTTCTGTACACGGGTCATATATAGGATGTCGGCATCGGCTATGATTTTTTCGTTGAACGCCGTATGTTCTTGGTATTCAATGCCGTTCTCCTTACAATAGAGCTTGTATTCTGTGGGCATGGCCAGCTCCTTGGGGGCCACGAAGTGGAAGGTGGGGTTGAAATGGCGCATGGCCATGATGAGCGAATGCACGGTGCGCCCGTACTTCAAATCGCCCACCAGGTAGATGTTCAGGTTCTCGAGAGTACCCTGGGTCTTGTAGATGGAGTAGAGGTCGAGCATGCATTGCGAGGGGTGCTGGTGGGCTCCGTCGCCGGCGTTGACAATAGGCACCTGGGTGACTTCCGCTGCATACTGGGCCGCTCCCTCAATGTAGTGACGCATTACAATCACGTCGGCATAGTTGGCCACCATGGATATGGTGTCCTTCAGCGTCTCTCCCTTGGTGCCGCTGGTCACCTTGGGGTCGGCAAAGCCGATGACGCGGGCTCCCAGGCGGTTGGCGGCTGTCTCAAAAGAAAGGCGGGTCCGGGTAGAGGGTTCGAAGAATAGGGTTGCTACCACTCTTCCTTTCAGAAGCTCGCGGTTGGGGTGACGCTCAAACTCATGTGCCATTTCTATCATGTAGAGAATCTTTTCTCTAGTCAGGTCGGCAATAGTTACAAAATCATGCTTTTCCATTTGTTTTGCTTTTTCTCGATTGCAAAATTACACATAATTTCTGAAAATACGTGCGATTATTGGAAAGAATTTCGTAATTTTGCACTCAATTATCAGTTGAACGTTCAATTATGAGAAAGTTTATTATAGGTTTTTTGTGGACCGTGCTGGTTCTTGGAGTTCTTGCAGCGGGTACCGCTTTCTATGCTATCAACGAAGGTTATATAGGCTACATGCCTCCCATTGAGGATTTGCAAAACCCCATCAACCGCTTTGCTACCCAGGTCGTCTCTGCCGATGGAAAAATCATGGGTACGTGGAACTATAACCGTGAGAATCGTATCATGGTTGACTATACTGAGCTCTCGCCGTCGTTGGTCCAGGCATTGGTGGCTACAGAGGACGTCCGCTTTTATAGCCATTCGGGAATTGACTTCTACGCTCTTGGTCGCGCGGTCGTCAAGCGTGGACTGCTGGGCCAGAAGTCTGCCGGTGGCGGCTCCACCATCACCCAGCAGCTCGCCAAGCAGCTTTATTCTGAGACGGCACAGAGCGTCATGGAACGCCTTTTGCAGAAACCCATAGAGTGGGTGATTGCTGTCCGTCTGGAACGCAACTACACCAAGGACGAGATTATAGCCATGTATCTCAACTATTTCGATTTCCTGCACAATGCTGTGGGAATCAAGACGGCTGCCAATACCTATTTCGGAAAAGAGCCCCGGAACCTCAGCGTTACCGAGTCGGCGGTGCTCATCGGGCTGTGCAAGAATCCTTCTTATTACAATCCCGTGCGTTATCCGGAACGCTCACTCGAACGCCGGAATGTGGTGTTGGGCCAGATGCGCAAGGCGGGATATATCTCGGAGGCTGATTTTGAAAGGTATAAGGCCGAGCCGCTGAACCTGAAGTTCCATGTGGCCGACCACAAGGATGGCATTGCTGTCTATTTCCGCGATTTCCTTCGCCGTTATATGATGGCCAAGAAACCATCGCGCTCTGAATATCCTTCGTGGAACATGGTAAAATACCATATCGACTCCATCAACTGGGAAACCGACCCCCTCTATGGCTGGTGCAACAAGAACTATAAGAAAAACGGCGACCCGTATAATGTGTACACTGACGGACTGAAGGTGTTCACCACCATCGACTCGCGGATGCAGGAGTATGCTGAGCAGGCCATCCGTGAGCATGTGGTGAAGTTCCTACAGCCGGCATTCACCAAGGAGAAGAGGGGACGGCAGACGGCTCCCTTCTCCGGCAGCCTGTCTGTCGACCAGGTCAATAAGATTCTGATGCGCTCTGTGCGGCAGTGCGAGCGATACAGGGTGATGAAGGCTGAGGGAGCCACCGAGGAAGAAATCATGCGGTCGTTCCGCACCAAAACTAAAATGGGCGTCTTCTCTTATGCCGGTGAGATCGATACCGTCATGACGCCGCTCGACTCTATCCGTTATTATAAGTCGTTTCTGCGCTGCGGCTTTATGAGCATGTGTCCGCAAAATGGTCATGTCAAAGCCTATGTCGGAGGCACCGACTTTATGCACTTTGCCTATGACATGGTGATGGACGGACGGCGCCAGGTGGGGTCCACCATCAAACCGTTCCTCTACTCGCTCGCTATGGAAAACGGCTTCTCGCCTTGCGACTTGGCTCCAAATGTCCAGCAGACTTACATCGTGGCAGGACAGCCCTGGACACCTCGCAACGGCAGTAAGGCGCGCTATGGCGACATGGTGACGCTGAAGTGGGGACTGCAACAGTCCAACAACTGGATTTCCGCCTACCTCATGAGCAGGCTCAATCCCCGGGCTTTTGTCACCCTGCTACGCGAATATGGCATCCGCAATCCGGAAATCCATCCCTCTATGGCCCTTTGCCTGGGACCTTGTGAGATAACGGTTGGCGAAATGGTCAGCGCCTATACGGCTTTTGTCAATCATGGCATCCGTGCTGCCCATATGTTCGTGACCAAAGTGGAGGATAGTGAGGGCAACATCATTGCCCAGTTCCAGCCTCGCATGAATGAGGTCATCAGCGACGATAGTGCCAATAAGATGTTGTATATGCTCAAGGCGGTCGTTGATGGCGGCACCGGCAGCAGGCTCCGTTTTAAGTATGGAATGACGGGCGACCTCGCAGGAAAGACGGGCACCACCAACAATAACAGCGATGCTTGGTTCATGGGGCTCACGCCTACGCTGGTCAGCGGAGTGTGGGTCGGTGGCGACGATCGCGACATCCACTTCGACTCGATGGCAATGGGACAAGGTGCCACAATGGCGCTTCCTGTCTTTGCGCTTTATATGAAGCGTGTCTACAAGGACAAGCGCCTTGGCTATAATGAAGCTGCTGTGTTCGACTTGCCGGAAGGATATGATCCTTGCAAGTTAGACGAGTCGGGTCTTCAGGATGTAGAGGGCCAGGATATCGAGGAGGTCTTTGAGTAGTATCTCTCTCACTCCTCACCTCCCGCCTCTATATATAATAAGGTATAATGGTTTTCGCGTTGTCAATAA
>CAMNPM010000041.1 GCA_946548065.1 uncultured Prevotella sp.
ACGTCGTCGTCGATGGTGGCCATCGCCTCGCCCAGGCATACCAGCAGGCCTACGTTGGGATAGTTCTTGATGAAGGCGGCTATCGACTTGCGGGTGTAGTCGCTGATGAGCGGCGTGATGGGGCGGTGGCGGTCCTGCGTCTTCAGACCGTAGTGGTCGGCAAAGGGCTTGCTCAGGATGATGTTGTAGAACATCTGGATGACCCAGATGCCCCGGCGGTCGGCCTCGTGGGTGAGGAACGAGAACATGTCGACATTCTTCCGGAACGTCTCCTCGTCCACCTCCAGGGCGAAGGGATAGTCCTCCAGCTTCACCAGCGAGGCGAAGGGATGACCGTTCCACAGATAGAGCGAGTTCATCTTGTTCTCCACCATCATGTCCAGATACTTCACCCACTCCTGCTTGTCGTAGAACCAGGGGAAGTTCTCGGGCGTGTAGGGATACTCGTAGACCCCGTGGCCGGGCAGGTAGACCGTCTTCTGCAGTCCGATGCACGTGCCGCGCATCACCATCTGCGGAGCCTCCTCGACGGCGTACTGCCCTATCGTAGCTACCAGCTTGTCAGTGCTGCCCGCCTGCCGGATGCGCTCCGCCAGCTCCACGCAGCCATAGATGACACCCGTGGCGTCGTTGCCCCTCACGGTGATGCCCCGCTTGTCCTTGGCAATGGTGTAGCCCTCGGCAGCACCGCTGTTGGCATTAGCCAGCGTGATGCTCAGCCCTTTCTTGGCGGTCACCTCATAGCCCAGGGCTGTGAGCTTCCTCTGCAGGTACTCTTTGGCATACTGCTCACGGGCAGAGGCATGCTTGGAGGTGTTGATACAAACGGTCTGTGCCTCAACAGCCAGACACATGAAGGTGGTCAAAAGCGTGATGAATATCTTCTTCATTTTTCTATTTCAGTTTAGTGGGATCTATTTCCTTGTAGGCTACGCGCAGGCGGCGCCAGGTGTAGACGGCATGGAGCTTGCCGTCGCGGCCCTGGATGATGCTGGGGTATGAGTACTGGCTGATGGGCGAGTCCTCCAGCGTCAGGGCGTGGCGCCAGTGGGTGCCGTCGTCGCTGATGGCAATGCTCAGGGGAGTGCGCACACCCTTCTTGGTGCCTGGCAGCGTGGCGAAGTTGTTGTATATCAGTACGTGGCGACCATCCTGCAGGGTGATGGCATCCGTGCCGCTCTGGTTGTTAGGCACGTCGAGCAGGGTGACGGGAGTCCACGTGTCGCCATTGTCTGACGAGAACGAGGTGCCTATGCGTCCGTTGCGAGTGCGCATCAGCACCTGCAGGCGGCCGTCCTTCAGCTTCAGGATGCTGGGCTGGATGCAGTCGATGGGGTGACGGCCGTCAGCGGCGGCCTGGCCGCCGGCATCGGGGGCTTCGATGTCCTCCTTCTTGCCCGACGGAGAAGCGCCGGGCGCGGGGACCATGTCCTCCGTGCGCATGGCCAGCTCGGCATCGACGGGGCCTACGTATTTCCACTCCTTTTTGGCAATATCGTAGATTTCCATGTGGAACTTCCAGCCGTTGTCCTCGGTGCTGGAGGGACAGAGCAGACGGCCGTCGATGATCTCGGGCTTGTTCTTGATGGGGCCGAGGAATCCCTTGGGCAGCGGCTCCTTGTTGCTCCAGGTCTTGCCGCCGTCCTTTGATTTGCAGAGCCAGCCCGTCCAGTCACTAACCTTCAGGCCTATCTTGAAGAAGAGCCACAGCTCGCCGTTGGGCATCTCCGTGATGACGGGATTCCAGCAGGCCTTGCGACGCTGGTTGGCCGAGGCCTTGCCATTGCGGACAGGACCCGCAGAGGCGGGGGTGCTCTCAGCGGTGATGCCGGCTATCTGGGCATGAGGACTGCCGACTTCAAAGACCCCGTCGGCAGCCAGAATGGGCTTACTCCATTCGTTGCTGCCTTTCTTCTTGATACTTACCCAGATGCAGACATCGGGGTTGCGCTCGTGCTTGCCGCCGAAGTAGGTGGCTACGAGGTCGCCCTTCCTGGTCTCCACGATGCTGGCCGAGTGGCACTGCGGGAAGGAGGCCTGCTCGTAGAGGAACTCGTCCTTCAGGATGGCTGCATGGGTGGTGGGAATGTCGCAGGCGAAGTGGTAGGAGCCTGAGCCAATGGTCTTCACCGTGCCGTCGGGCAGACAGACCTCGGCAGTGGTATTACAAGGAATGCGCACATCCCACTCCACGTGCTGGAGGGTCTTTTTCCACTTGCTCTCTATCGTGCCGTATGGCGACACATAGCTGACGTTGGCCCATGAACAGTCGGGAATACTGAAGTCGGGCTTCAGACGGAAGTGCTTGTAGCCTGTGGATGAAGCGATGTCGCCCGTATCATTGCGGATGCCGCCCAGATACTGGTAGCACCAGGTGACGAGGTCGCCCAGCAGCATCACGTGGTTGCCGCTGTTCATCCTGGGCGAGGCCGTGTTGCCGTTCCACAGTTCCCAGATGGTGGTGGCCCCGTTCTCTGCCATATATCCCCACGAGGGATAGCTCTTCTGCGTGGCTATCATGTAGGCGATGTCGCTGAACCCATTGTCGCTGAGACCGCGCAGCAGCCAGGAAATGCCGATGACGCCGCACGGCACGTGGGCATTGTTCTTGATGATGATATTCTCCACCACATTGCTGGCCACCTGCTGGCGGTATTCCTGTGGCACGATGCCAAACGACAGTGCCAGCAGGTTGGCAGTGGCTGTGTTGTTACCATAATATATAGAGTCAGGATACAGCACGTGACCAGGACGTGGCGAGGTACCCTTCTTGGCGGTGAGGAAGTGGCGGTTGAAGTCCAGCACCATCTTGTCGCAGATGGGCTTCCAGTAGTCTGGCTCGCATCCCCATGAACACAGCAGTTGCAGCACACGGATGAAGTAAGCGGTAGAAATCAGACTGCCGTCCGTCTTGCGGGCCGGATCCTGCGAGTGGATCATCTCCAGGCTCTCAGGCGGTACGCACCAGTCGCCATAGGTGTCTTTCGTGATGATGCCGTCCTGCATATATTCTTCCATCAGGTGCTGGAGCCACCGCTTGATATAGGGATAGCTCTTGTCGATGGCCTCGCGGTTGCCAAATTGCCTGTAGAGCATGTCGCAACCGAAAGGCAGTGCTGCAGGCCACGTCACATCGTCGTTGTAGTAGTTCCAGAAGGCTGGAGCCACGTCGCTGAAGACACCGTCCTCGCGCTGCGACTCGCAGATGTCGCGCATCCACTTGGTGTACAGGCGCTCGTTGTTGAACAGATAGCTCTCGCCCAGGCTGCCCATAGTGCGGTCGCCCAGCCAGGGCTGCCGCTCGTTGCGCTGCGGACAGTCGACAGGCATTCCTTTATAGTTGGCATAGATACCCCACCAGGCATTGTGCATCACCTTGTTCAGCGTGGTGTCTGAGCATTCGAAATGACCCAGTTGCTGCATGTCGTCGCTGACGGTATAGGCATGCACCTCTTTCGCAGGCCCTGTAATCTGCGCATAGCGGAAGCCGTGATAGCTGAAGATAGGGTGCCACTCTTCTGCGGTTGGTGTTTTCCCGCAGATGTAGATATCCTCTGACTGGGCATCGCGGAAGTTATCGAGATAGAGCGAGCCATCGGGGTTCAGCTTCTCAGCATACTTCACGCGGATGGTGTCGCCTGGGTTGCCTGTAGGTACAAAGGCTATCCAGCCAGCAATGTTCTGATGGAAGTCGTAGATGGTACCCTTCACTGCTGCCGACTTAGCATTGACCACAGCAGGCTCTGGTGTGAGTGGTGACATGACCATGCCGGGAGCCATCTGTGGGCGCAGCGTACCCAAGGGTATCTCAGAGCGCTCGGCATTCAGCCACGCTTTGTCATCATAGCCTGCCACGTCCCAGCCCGTCAGCTGTTTGCGGGCATCATACACCTCACCATCGTATTCGTTGTTGCTACGGATAGGTCCGTCGGCACTGATCTTCCATTTCTCGTCCGTCGAGATGCGCTTGGTGGTACCGTCGGTAAACTCGATGAGGAGGTTGACGCGACATTTGGGGTATCCGAAGGTGACTGCCTTGTAGTGCTTGTTCTGGCGCATGGGGAACAAACGGCCGTTGCCCAGTATCAGACCTATGGCATTCTTCTCCTTCAAGGCACTGGTCACATCGTAGGTATTATAGAGCACCGTCCTGCGGTAATCGGTGGGCATGGGTACCAGCACCTCGCGATTGAACACCACTCCATTGACATGTAGCTCGTGCAACCCGATGCCTGCTACATAGGCGATGGCACGCCTGACGGGCTTTTCCAGCTCGAACTCTTTCCTGACATAGCGGGCAGCCAGGCGCGAGTGCAGGCCACGCTCCTCGCCAGGCATCAGTCTGTCCAGGCCAATCCAACGGCCTGTCCAATGGCTCTCCTTCAGCAGTCCGATGCCAAAGCATTCTTCTGCGCTCCACTCGCTTTCTCCAGCAGTAGTCCATACCTTGACCTTCCACGTACACTGCATGGCACTCTTCAGAGGTTTTCCTTTGTAGCGCACCCATAATTGCTGGTCGCTCTCCACCTTGCCGGAGTTCCATACCTCACCCTTGCCGGTAGCCACAATGAGTTGGTAGGCTGTCTGGCGCACGTCCTGCTTGTCAGAGAGAATGGTCCACGAGAAACGGGGTTCTGCTGTATCGATAGCCTGCGGCTTTTCCAGGTTTTCCACACGGAGCCACGACAGACTTACGTCTGGCTTGCTCTCTTTCTTCTTGGCTATGCCCAACAAGGGCAACAGGGCCAGCAATGTAATGAGTAGTCTATTCATTGAGGTCGCGTTCTTTTGCTTTGTAGCCGTCGGGCGACAGCTCGGTCTGGTCTTTCTTCAGGTAGTCCTTCGTGTTGTCTATGGCAATGAGCACACCGTCCTCCACGCGCGATGACTGGGGATGGTAGCGGAAGGTGAGCACCTTCGAGTCGAACTCGCCCAGATACTTCAGCTTGCCAGTGGCTGCCGTCATCCACCAGACGTGCTTCTTCTGGCCGCTGATCTTCGTGAGGTCCACCTTCATCGTATTGCCGTTGTAGTTATATACTAATAGGTAGTCGTTGCCACGGGTGGCAATCAGGCGGTTGTACTTCTCGCCGTTGTCGTGGATGATGCTCTGGTCGGCCACGCGCTCGAAGTAGGGGAACGACAGCATGAGTCGCTTCAGGTATTGCATCTGCAGGAATCCCGGGTCGTGCAGGGCCTGATACCAGGTCTTCACATCACCGGCATCGCCATAGCTGGTAGGATAGCCAGGCTTCAGCATCTGCATGATGGCATTGTGGCCATAGGTGTGGCCGCACGAGCCTGCAAACACGCTCCAGTAGGCATAGCGGCGCACATCGTAGTCCTGCCAGCGGGCCTCGTTGGGGTCGTGCAGTCCCACGGGGATGTCCTCGTAAGAGGGCTCGGCATCCAGGACGGGCTTGATGGGGTTGTACTTCCACGTGGAGTCTACGTACATCCAGTTGTCCTCCTCCGTGTTGTCGGGGATGGGATAGTCGGCATTGCCCATGCGCTGTCCGTAGCGGCGGTGCCCGCTCTGGAAGGTGTGGAAGTCCATCCACTTGGCCTTGCTCCACCACTTGGCAGAGGTATAGCGGCCACGGGGGTGATAGGTCATCAGGTGGTTCTTGTCTATCGACTTGATGGTGGTGGCCAGCGCCTCCCACACCTCCGGCTTGATGTCGCCCTGTATGTCGCCACCCATGAACCAGATGATGTTGGGCTTGTCCTTATAGCGCTGGGCAAGGAAGGTGCCGTACTTCTTGGCATCCTCCACACTCAGTTTCCCGTCTTTTACCAGTCCGCCCCATATACATACCATACCTATATAAATGCCCTTGTCGGCAGCCTGGTCGATGATGTAGTCCATGTGGTCCCAATAGCCGTAGACACCCTTGCGGTTGATGTCCTTGAAGTTCCAGCCGTCCGTGTTCGACATTTGGCCGTAGATGTTGTATGCCGGCACACCGTCGATGGTCTGCACCTGTACTACATTATACCCCGCCTTGGCTACACTCTGGAGATACCACTCGGCCTCGGCCCGGTCCAGGCGCTCGGGCAGCAGCCATCCTGTCTCGCCCAGCCAGAAGAAGGGCTGTCCGTTTTCAAACTGCAGATAACGCTGGTTATCCGACACGCGCAACTTGCCGTTGTCCCACGGCTTGCCTGCCTTTGCTGACACACTCAGCAGCAGGCTTATCATCATCAAAAATGTCTTCATAAGTCTAACGTTAGTAATATATAAAAAAGACTGATGACACGTGAAAATGTCATCAGCCCTTCTTAATTCTTGAAAGACTGCTCTATAGCTGATACTCCAGCATTACCATAGAATAGGGAGCCAGGTCGAGCGAGAACTTCTTCTGGGCCTTGATGGTCTCCTTCTTGGGGGCGATGGGCTGGGCCTCGTAGTTGTTCTCGCTGTCGGCAGCCCCTGCAAG
Source organism: uncultured Prevotella sp. (assembly GCA_946548065.1). Lineage (GTDB taxonomy): Bacteria > Bacteroidota > Bacteroidia > Bacteroidales > Bacteroidaceae > Prevotella. The sequence goes on from CAMNPM010000041.1 coordinate 6,441, forward strand.
CACCGTCTTGGTGGCCTGCTTCTTCAGACCGAAGCGCGAGAGGTTGATGTTGGCCTTCTTGGCATCAGCACCGGCGTTCACCAGCTTCACATAGAGCTTTCGGGTCTTGGTGTTCAGAATGACGCTCTGACCATAGTGTACGTCCTCCTGGGGCTGTACCACACCTGCAGGGTCGCCCTCAAAGCGCACACAATCGCCATAGAAATATTGCCCGCTGGACTGTCCGAACATCTGCTGCACATAATAGCTGCAGGTCAGGTAGGCGCGCTCGTTGTCAAAGTATATCATGTCGGGGTTCCAGTTGGTGGCATCCTTCTTGGCGAAGAGTGGTGCGTAGCTGGTCATGCACACCACGTCGGCATTGCGCTCTACATGCAGCAGGTAGAGTCCCTCGGCCAGCGCGTCAATCAGCTTCTTGTCTTTGGCGGCATACTCGCCCAGGTAGACCTTCGTCTTGCGGTTGCGTGGATACTTGTCATACTGGCGGCTCTTCAGGAAGTAGTCGTTCTTCTCGTAGTAGTGCTCGTCAATGATGGGCATCCCCAGCTCGTCGGCCAGCTTCCAGCCAGCCTCGTAGTCAGGGTTCTCGGGGTGCGAGCCGGGTCCGGCAGTACCCACGATGACAATCTCCGGATGGGCCTTCGTCACGCGCTCGTAGATATAGCGGAAGCGCTCCGCAAACTCAGGGGTGATCTTCTCCTCATTGCCAATACCCACGTATTTCAGTCCGAAGGGCTTGGGGTGTCCCTGTTCGGCACGCAGCTTGGCCCATTTCGAGGTGGCGGGGTCGCCGTTGGCCCACTCTATGAGGTCGAGCACGTCCTGCGTCCACTCGTCCATCTCCGACATCGGACATACGTCCTGTGCCTGCTGCGGCCACATGCCCCATCCGCCGTTCGTACCCTGGCACGACACGCCACAGGGCAGGATGGGCAGCGGAGCCATGCCCAGGTCTTCGCAGAACTGGAAATACTCATAGTATCCCAGCCCCATCGACTGGTGGTATCCCCACGTGTTCTTCAGCTGCCGGCGCGTCTCCTTCGGCCCGATGGTGGTCTTCCAGCGGTAGGTGTTCCAGAATCCGTCGCCACCGCCGTGCACCACACAGCCACCGGGGAATCGCAGGAACTTAGGATGCAGTGCCTCTAAGGCCTCTGCCAGGTCCTTGCGCAGTCCGTGTCCCTTGTAGGTGTCCTTCGGCATCAGCGACACCATGTCGACGTCTATCACGCCCGTGTCGAGCACCAGCACCTGCAGCACGGCATTCGTGCAGCCCTCCTTTGGCGTCAGCGCGGCCTCGTATTTCTTCCACTGCTTGCTGTTGGCGCTGACGGTGGCCTCTGCCAGCAGCTTGGGGTCCTTGCCCCAGCCCTGCGGCTCGGCCAGCACGATGCGCACCTGCTTGGCCTGGCTGTCCTGGTTGCGCAGGAATACGGAGAAGTCGTACTGCTTTCCTGCCTTCACCGAGATGCCCTTGAAGCCCTCGTTCTCCAGGCCGTAGCCTCTCCATCCCTTATAGTCAAAGAACTCGCGTGTGCGCTCCACATGCAGGCGCATGTAGGTAGGATTGTTCGGGTGTATGCCCTGGTCCTTGCGCACCTCCATCATTCCTAACGAGTGTCCTGGCCGTGCCTGTCGCCAGGCGGTGCCGGCACCCCATCCGTCGTGCTCCACGGGGCTGTACTCGAACGAGCCGTTCTGTACCAGTTCGGCATACAGTCCGCCGTCTGCCGAGCTGCTGATGTCCTCGAAGAAAATACCTATCAGTTCGTCGCTGATTGCCTTGCCGCCCTTTGGGGCCGACATTGGCTTTTGGGCGCTCAGGCCCAGGGTGGCTGCTGCTAAGATGGCAGCGCATGTCATTCGTTTGTTCATCTCGATTGTTGGTTGTTATTGATACAATTTGCCTGCAAAGTTAGTGATTTTTTTCTGAATATACAACACTGCAGTCTTTTTTGCTACAATAAAACAACTTTTTGTCACATTTCCTTCCCACTGTCCACGCTGTGCCCTGCTTTCCCGGCATGCTGCTCCAGACGCTGGCGAATGGTGTCGGTGTAGGTGCGTCCTATGGGCAGGATGACGCCCTCGACGGACAGACATTCGTCGCCCGTCGGGTTTCGCCTGTTGCACTTCCCCGCATTTCACGGCCGGAAGTGTTAAGAATTCAAAAATAGTTGTATATAAATAAGGTGTAACCAAAACTTTTCTCTACTTTTGCAGCCCGAATATTAAATAGAGAGAAATATTATGCAGAAGAACCTGGTGATAGTTGAGTCGCCTGCAAAGGCAAAAACCATTGAGAAGTTTCTCGGTGCAGACTTCAAGGTGATGTCAAGTTATGGCCATATCCGCGATTTGAAAAAGAAGGAGATGAGCATCAACATCAAGACGCTCGAACCTGAATATGAAATTCCGGCGGAGAAAGTGAAAGTCGTTACGGAGTTGAAACAGCAAGCCCAAAAGGCCGAGAAGGTTTGGCTGGCATCCGATGAAGACCGTGAGGGAGAAGCCATTTCCTGGCATCTGTGCGAGGTACTTGGTTTGGATGAGGAGAAGACCAGCCGAATCGTGTTCCACGAAATCACAAAACCTGCCATCCTGCAGGCTATTAGCCATCCACGCCATCTCGACATGAATCTGGTGAATGCCCAGCAGGCACGACGCGTTCTTGACCGTCTGGTAGGTTTCAAGCTCTCGCCCGTGCTTTGGCGTAAGGTAAAGCCAGCACTTTCTGCCGGGCGTGTGCAGAGCGTGGCTGTACGTTTAATAGTTGAACGCGAGCGCGAGATCCAGAACTTCAAAAGCGAGCCTTACTATAGTGTGAATGGTATATTCGCCATTACGAATCCAGACGGTTCGCAGACTGAGGTGAAGGCCACCCTGGGCCAGCGCATGAAGACTCATAAGGAGGTGGAGCAGTTCCTGGAGCAGTGTAAAACGGCTACCTTCGTAGTGGACTCTGTGGCCAAGAAGCCCATGAAGCGAACACCTGCACCTCCGTTCACGACATCTACTTTACAGCAGGAAGCTGCACGAAAACTGGGATTCACCGTTTCACAAACCATGATGGTGGCTCAGCATTTGTATGAGCACGGACAGATTACATACATGCGTACTGACTCCGTAAACCTGTCAGGACTGTGTATCAATGCCTCCAAGGAAGAAATCACCAAGCTCTATGGTGAGCAATACAGCAAGGTGCGCCAGTATCATACCAGTTCCAAGGGAGCTCAAGAAGCTCACGAGGCCATTCGGCCTACCTATATGGACAGGACCTCTATCGAAGGTACGCCTCAAGAGTGCAGGCTCTATGAGCTGATCTGGAAACGCACTGCTGCGAGCCAGATGGCAGATGCGGAGATTGAGAAGACAACAGTGGAGATAAAGGTGGTCTCTCCGACATCGGCATCGATACTTCCCAATTTTGTAGCTCAGGGAGAAGTGGTGAAATTCGATGGTTTCATAAAGGTGTATCGCGAATCAATAGACGATGACGAACAGCAAGAGGAAGAAGGCCATCTCCTGCCTCCTATGGAGAAAGGCCTTGAGCTGACTCGTCGCGAGATACAGGCTATCGAGCGTTTCAGTCAGGGACCGCAGCGTTATACTGAGGCCTCGCTGGTACATAAGTTGGAAGAGCTGGGCATTGGTCGTCCTTCAACTTATGCGCCAACCATCTCCACCATCCAGCAACGCGAATATGTACAGAAGGGTGATCGTAAAGGTGAGGAACGTACCTTCACCATCGACACATTGAAGGGGAAAATCGTCAGCCAGAAAGAACGCAAGGAATTGTTCGGGTCGGACAAGGGAAAGCTGTTGCCAACAGATATCGGTATCGTGGTGAATGATTTCCTGATGGAATATTTCCCTACCATTATGGATTACAACTTCACTGCCAAGGTAGAACAGGACTTTGATAAGATAGCCGAAGGCGAGGAACAGTGGACAGACATGATGAAAGCCTTTTACAAAGGTTTTGAGCCTATAGTGGAGAAAACCATGAAAACCCGTCAGGAGCACAAAGCCGGCGAGCGGCAGATTGGTATCGACCCCAGCTCAGGCAAACCTGTATTTGTAAAGATAGGCCGTTTCGGTCCTGTAGTGCAGATTGGCTCTGCAGACGACAACGAGAAGCCTCGTTTTGCACAACTGCCCAGTGGTAAAAGCATGGAGGCGCTGACCTTGGAAGAGGCTATGGAGCTATTCCGTCTGCCGCGCACTCTGGGTGATTTTGAAGGTGACAGCGTGACTATTGGCACTGGGCGTTTTGGCCCCTATGTGCTGCATCAGAAGAAGTACATCTCGATACCTAAAGGCACGGATCCCATGACTATCACCCTTGAAGAGGCTGTAACACTGATTAAGGACAAGCGTCAGGCTGAGTCGCAGAGACATATCAAGGCGTTTGATGCTGACGGCAAATTGCAGATTATGAATGGTCGCTATGGCCCCTATATTGCTTTCGACGGCAAGAATTATCACATACCAAAGGCTCAACACCAGCAGGCCGCAAAACTGACCTACGATGAGTGTATGGCCATCATCGAGAAACAACAGAAAAAATAATCATCTAGCAAATTGTAAGCATATGCGACGTATCATCCTCGTAGGCTATATGGGTTCTGGAAAGACCACCGTAGGCAAGGCTTTGTCAAAGGATACGGGATTGATGTTCTATGACCTCGACTGGTATATCGAAAGCCGTATGCGCAAGTCGGTATCGCAGATCTTTGCAGAACGGGGTGAGGAAGGCTTCCGCAAGATAGAGTATAACATGTTGCACGAGGTGGCAGAATTTGAGGATGTCATCATCAGCTGTGGCGGTGGCACACCCTGCTTCTTCGACAACATGGACTATCTGAATCAGCAAGGTGACGTGGTGTATCTCAAGGCTTCGCCAGATACTCTTTACAAGCACCTGCTGATGGCAAAGGTAGAACGTCCGCTGCTGAAAGACAAAAGTCCAGAAGAGCTGATTGCCTATATCACGGAACACCTGAAAGAGCGTGAACCCTTCTACTCTCAAGCACAGTATACGCTGGATGTCAGTGTGTTGGACGACTATGACAAGATAAAGGTCAGCGTAGCCTCCCTGCGCAATTTACTTCAGCTGTAACTTCTTACCATAACCTAACTTTTATAACTGATATGAAGAAATGGACCATTGAGGACTCTCGTGAGCTCTACAACATCAACGGCTGGGGTACCAGCTACTTTGGTATTAACGACAAAGGCAATGTCTATGTCACTCCTTGCAAGGACGGAACCGAGGTTGACCTCCGCGATGTCATGGACGAGCTGTCACTGCGTGATGTGCAGTCACCAGTATTGCTACGCTTCCCAGATATTCTGGATAATCGTATCGAGAAAACGTGGAGTTGTTTTAAAAAGGCAGCCGAGGAGTATGACTACAAGGGTGAGAACTATGTCGTCTACCCCATTAAGGTAAACCAGATGCAGCCTGTGGTGGAAGAGATTATCTCTCATGGCCGCAAGTTCAACCTGGGTGTTGAGGCTGGCTCAAAACCTGAACTGCACGCCGTAATTGCCGTACAGTGCCAGAGCGACTCCATCATCATCTGTAATGGCTACAAGGATCAGTCGTACATCGAACTGGCTCTGCTGGCACAGAAGATGGGCAAGCAGATATTCATCGTGGTGGAGAAGCCCAACGAACTGGAACTGATTGCCCGTGAAGCCAAGAAACTGGGGGTACGTCCCAACATAGGCATCCGCATCAAGCTGGCTTCGTCTGGTAGTGGAAAATGGGAAGAGAGCGGCGGAGACGCCTCGAAGTTCGGGCTGACAAGTGCAGAACTGCTGGAAGCCCTGGAACTGCTTGACAAGAAGGACATGCGCGACTGCCTGCGACTCATCCATTTCCATATCGGAAGCCAGATCACCAAGATACGCCGTATACAGACAGCACTGCGCGAGGCTTCACAGTTCTATGTACAGTTGCACAAGATGGGATACAACGTCGACTTCGTGGATTGTGGTGGCGGACTGGGTGTCGACTACGATGGTACACGCTCGCCCTCCAGCGAGAGCTCCGTCAACTACAGCATCCAGGAGTACGTCAACGACTGTATCTATACCTTTGTAGAGGCAGCCAACAGAAATGACATTCCCCATCCCAATATCATTACCGAGAGCGGACGCTCGCTGGCTGCCCACCATTCGGTGCTCGTCATCGACGTGCTGGAGACGGCCTCGCTGCCTGAGATGCCAGAGGAGTTCGAGCCAGACCCAGACTCACACCAACTGGTGAAGGATCTCTACGAGATATGGGACAACCTCTCCCCGCGCAATGTGCTGGAAGATTGGCACGATGCCGAACAGATACGCGAGGAGGTGCTCGACCTCTTCACTCACGGCATTGTCGACCTGAAGACACGCGCTGAGGTAGAGGCCATGTATTGGAGCGTGTGTCACGAGATACATGCACTGGCCAAGAACCTGAAGCATATTCCTGAGGAGCTGATGAACATCGACAAACTGCTGGCTGACAAGTATTTCTGCAACTTCTCGCTGTTCCAGTCGCTGCCCGACTCATGGGCCATCGACCAGCTGTTCCCCATCATGCCCATACAACGACTCGACGAGCGTCCTACACGCAATGCCACACTGCAGGACATCACTTGCGACTCGGATGGAAAGATAGCTCAGTTCGTCACCAACCGTCACAATTCTCATGCGCTGCCCGTTCACTCCTTGAAGAAGAACGATAAGTATTACCTGGGCGTCTTCCTCGTAGGAGCCTATCAGGAGATACTGGGCGACATGCACAACCTGTTTGGCGACACCACTGCCGTTCATATTTCCGTAAAAGACGGCCAGTATCATATCGATCAGATTATCGACGGTGAGACCGTAGCCGAAGTACTCGACTATGTACAATACGACCCCAAAAAACTGGTGCGCCAGCTCGAGATCTGGGTGGCCAAGAGCGTCAAGCAAGGCAAGATTACCCTCGAGGAGGGCAAAGAGTTCCTTAGCAATTATCGTTCAGGACTCTACGGATATACCTATTTAGAATAGCAGAAAGACTAGTACACCTAGCATAACCAAAAAAGATGAAAGAACGACTGACAATAGTAAAGGTTGGCGGAGCCGTTGTTGAAGACGAGGCTCAGCTCGAACAGTTATTGAAAGACTTTACTGCCATCAAGGGCCGTAAGGTGCTGGTGCATGGTGGCGGGCGCAAGGCCACGAAGATGGCAGAACGAATGGGCATCGAAACCCGCATGGTCGATGGACGCCGCATCACGGATACTGCGATGCTTGAGGTGGTGACTATGGTCTATGGCGGATTGGTGAATAAGAGTATCGTAGCTCGTCTGCAGGCCAACGGTGTGAATGCCCTGGGGCTGACTGGTGCTGATGTAAATGCTATCCTCAGCAGCAAACGGCCATTGAAAGATGGGGTTGACTATGGCTGGGTTGGTGATGTGAAAAAGGTTGACGGAACGATGCTCGGCAAGCTTATCGAAGCAGGCATCACCCCTGTGATGGCTCCGCTGACCCACGATGGAGAGGGACACATACTGAACACCAATGCCGACACCATCGCCTCAGAGACGGCAAAGGCTCTCGCCACTGAATATGAGGTAACGCTCATCTTCTCGTTCGAGAAAAAAGGTGTGCTTAGCAATCCTGATGATGACAACAGTGTCATCCCTGTCATCACACGTACGTTATTTAATGAATATAAGGCTGATGGTACTATTTCTGGAGGTATGTTGCCAAAGATAGAAAATGCGCTGTCTGCTGTTGATGCTGGCGTGTCGCAAGTGGTCATCACTCTGGCTAACGCCATCGATGGGCAACATGGTACTGTCATCCGATGAGCATCGTCAGTTTCCAAAACGACATCTTGCCACTGAAGAATGAACTCTACCGGTTGGCACTCCGCATCACTATGAATCGTGCGGAAGCAGAAGATGTAGTGCAGGAAACGCTGATTAAGGTATGGAACCGACGCAACAGCTGGGATGCCATCGACTCTATGGAGGCCTTCTGTCTTACCGTCTGCCGCAATCTGGCGCTCGACAAGCAGCGCCATAAGGACTATCAGGTGGAATCGCTGGACAACAGCATTGACCCTACAGACCTCAGTCACGGCTCCAATCCAGAAGAGCAGGCTGTGCAGCGCAATAGGGTGGAGGTGGTAAAGCGGCTTATTGACCAGCTGCCTGAAAAGCAGCGCACATGTATGCAGCTGCGCGATATCGAAGGGAAGAGCTATCGTGACATTGCCGCCATTATGAATATCACAGAACAGCAGGTCAAGGTCAATATCTTTCGAGCCAGACAGACGGTCAAGGAACGATTCCAACAGCTGGAACAATAAAAAAATTATTTTTTTTGCTCTTATCTGTAACTTTCTTGTTTCACAATCGTCTTACTATATAGAGAACCCAATTATAACAAGTTATGGACTACAAGTACATCGAGCAATTGCTGGAGCGCTATTGGAACGCTGAAACTACCCTTGAGGAGGAGCGTATCCTGCGTTTGTTCTTCAGTCAGGACGATATCCCGGCTGCAATGAGCCAGTGGAAGCCCCTCTTTACGGCAGAGGCCGAGGAGGAAATGCTGGGCAACGACTTCGATGCACGAATTCTAGATATGATAGGTCAGGAGTCCAAAGCCGTAAAAGCCCAGGAAGTGAAGCTTTCCCAGCGGCTGATGCCACTATTCAAGGCTGCTGCCGTAGTGGCTATTATCCTCACCATTGGAGGGGCTCTGCAGGCACCATGGGACAATAGCTGGAACGCTCCTGAAGACTATGCCGTCATCCAGCAGCAGGTGGATACGGTGGCAGTAGCCCAACCCGTACAGGCTGAAAACATCAGTGATGCTTCGAAAGACAGTAGCAAGGTGATGATTCCTGTACAGTCTAAAGACTAAAATGAAATTTCTATGCTTTCTCTATAATTAAATCATGTTTAGTTAAAACACACTGATGAAACTGTGAAGTTTCACATTCTCTCAAATTTTTCATAACATACTAACGACGAGCGGGCTGCCTCTGATTCATCAGATAGGCAGCCCGCTCATTTTCTACCATACCGTACGCAATGAGTTGCTTCAGCCTCTTTTCTCGTCTGCCCTGCACATCCAGAGATGCAGCTGATATAAGGCTGGCAGGACTATCAGCAACGAGAAACCTAAAGCCATCATCACATGCAGATGAGAACCTTTAAAGAGGTCTATCAACTTCATATCGGGGTCTGGATACAGATTATAGAGCACGTAGGCTACTGAGTTGTTGGCCCAGTGGTAGGCCACTCCAGGCAGGATACTTCCCGTGCGCCAATACATCCATCCCAGCAATAGTCCTACGGCAAAGGCATGAGGCATCTGGGCAGGGTTCAAATGCGTAAGGGCAAACAGAAGGGCTGATATCGCAATAGCTCCCCATACCGACAGGCGTTGAGACTGTAGTAGTGAGCGCAGGATGGCACCACGGAAAACGATTTCCTCGCTCAGCGGGGCTAAAAGTCCAATACTCACATAGCCCCAGCGGTCCTGCAAAATCATATCGAACTCTTCGTTCATCCAGTTGGGCAACTCAGGCATCTGCTCCTGCAACCACATGGAGGGTACAATAAGTCCCAATGCTGCTACAACGCTCCACGCCAGCACCATCCAGGGACGTGTGCGCAGCCACGTAGGCGATACCTTGCTCCAGCGCGTCAGCAGAAACAGGGCGATGGTCAATGTACTAACGACTGCTGTAGTGACGATGAGTTGCATGGGGGTAACGTCTGGCGAACCCTGAAAGTGTTGCCAAACAATGTTGCCTATACCTCCACCCACCATCTGGATGCCAAGAAAAATCAGTAAATAGCTAATCGCCTTTTTCATAACCTTTGTCGTGTTTCTAATAGATCCTTTTTTAGTTGTTCCTTCAATAGCTCTGCACTTTCGAAATCCTGTTCCTCACGCAGCCGACTTACAAATTCTACGGTGAGCTGGCGGTCGTAGAGATTGCCAGAATAATCCAGCAGATGCACTTCTATGGTGAGTGGATGACTGCCGAAGGTGGGGCGCTTGCCGATGTTCATCATTCCTTTTAGTGAACCACACCTAACGGCATATACACCTCTGGCAGGAATCAGCTGGGAGGGGTCATCAGGCACCAGGTTGGCAGTGGGATACCCTAACAATGTTCCTATGTGCTCGCCGTGAGTGACATGGGCCGTGACTCGATAGGGCCGTCCCAGGCACTGTGAGGCTTCTTCAACCTGCCCGTCGGCCAACAGCTGCCTGACCATCGAGGAGCTGATGCTACCCTCGGCAGGCAGAGCACTTACCTCTATCCCCAACTCCTGACCATAGTGTACATAGTCGGCAAAACCCTCCATGCGGTTATGTCCGAAGCGGTTGTCATAGCCCGTTAGCAACATCTTCACCCCCAGTTGCTGCTTCAGCACCTGCTCCATGAATGTTTTGGCACTGAGCGACTTCAGCTCTGACGTGAAGCTGAGCACTTCAATACGGTCAATACCTGTTTGTCGAATCAGCTGAAGCTTTTCATCAAGAGGGGTCAGCACCTGTTCCTGACGAGGCGAACGGTCGAAGGTGACACACAATGACTGCAGTCCGTGCCGACGGGATTGCTCCACAACCTGTCGCAGCACAAACTGGTGTCCCTTGTGTACACCATCGAACATGCCTATTGTGGCTACGTAACCCTGAATCATACCCGATGCCTTATTCGTTGTATCCATCTCCACAGCTCACCTATCCAGAGCACGGGTGAGCTTCCTATGATAATCCATAGCCAGTTCTCTGCCGAGAGGGGTACCGTGCGGAACATCTTCCCACCGTATGTGACGATGAGCCACTGGCCTATCAGCACCAGAGCCAAGACCAGCAGGAAGCCTTTGGCAGCCCACAGACGGCGGAAGGCTGAGTGGTGGGAACCCAGCTGCTTGGCATTGAACAGATTCCACCACTGCAGCATCACGAAGATATTGAAGAAGATGGTAATCTCTGTTGGGTCTACACCATGTATGCGCTCGAAATACCAGAGCAAGGCGAAGGTCAGCATGAAGAACAGTCCTCCTACGATGCCTATGCCCTGCATCATGGGTCGGCTGATGATAAAGGCATCTTTAGCTCGCGGTGCATCATTCATTACCTCGCGGCTGGGAGGGAGCGAGGCCAGGGCCATTGCCGCAAAGGTGTCCATGATAAGGTTGATCCAGAGTATCTGGGTAATGGTCAGAGGTAGTTCTGTGCCTACCAGCGAGCCGAAGAGCACCAGCAACAGGGCGGTGACGTTGACCACGAGTTGGAAGAAGATGAAACGCTGGATATTCTTATACAGCGAGCGACCCCACATGACGGCATGTACGATGCTGCGGAATGAGTCGTCTATCAGCGTGATGTCACTGGCCTGCTTGGCCACACTGGTGCCTGAGCCCAACGACAATCCCACGTGGGCGCGGTTCAAGGCTGGTGCATCGTTGGTGCCGTCGCCTGTTACAGCCACCACCTCGCCTTGTTGCTGCAGCAGACTGACCAGCCGTTGCTTGTCAGTAGGACGAGCGCGCGACATCACCTTCAGGTCAGCGACTATCTTCAGGGCCTCGTCGTCGCTCATCGCCGCAAAATCGGAGCCTGTGATGTACATAACACGCTCCTCTCCCGTTGGAGAGGGGGTGGGGGTGAGGCCTATCTGCCGAGCTATCTCAAGTGCTGTTGCCGATGTATCGCCAGTCACTATCTTCACATCAATGCCTGCCTGATGGCACTGTCGTATGGCATCGGGTACGTCTTGACGCAGCGGGTCGCTGATGGCTATGATGGCAAGCAGTGTGCTGTCCTGGGCTATAGCCAATGTTCGCATAGCGTGCTGCTGCCAGTCTTTTAGTGTCGACTCTGCCTGCTGGCGTTGCTTCTCGCTCATAGCACACTTGGCCATTACTACCTCTGGGGCGCCTTTTATATATAATGTGTTGCCCACCGTAGTGGTCATGTATTTCCGCTCCGTGGAGAATGGCTCGCGGGCGGTGATGGGATTTTCGTTGCGCAGTTGCTGATAGTCTACTCCCTGTTCCGTCAGCCAGCGCAGCAGGGCTTGCTCCGTGGGATTGCCTACATCGTGGGTAGCCGTAGTGTTCAGCGCTATGGCCTTATAGAGGGCTGAGGGCTGAGGGTTGAGGGCTGAGTCTCCTCCTTCTTCCTTCAAACATCTGACATCGTTTACCGTCATCTTGTTCTGAGTCAGCGTACCCGTCTTATCTGTACAGATGACGGTGACTGCCCCCATCGTCTCTGAGGCTTGCAGCTTGCGCACCAGGTTGTTCGACTTGAGCATCCTCCGCATGTTCAGGGCCAAAGCCAGCGTGACAGCCATCGGCAAGCCTTCAGGCACGGCCATCACGATCAGCGTGACAGCCATCATGAAATATCTCAGCACCACCTCGGTCATGCCTACATAGTCATCGGTGCTCCACAAATCGTTCGTCAGCAGGTCGTGGCATAAGAACAGTACAAACGAGGCGATGGCTATGCCTCCGCCCACCTTGCTGATCAGCTTGGCAAGCCTGTCGAGCTGCAGGTTGAGCGGCGTTTTCACGCCTGTCAGCTCTGTGGCCTGACGAGCAACGTGGCCTATCTCCGTCTCGTCGCCAACTGCCGTAACCCTAAAGCGACCGGAACCGCCCATCACCATTGAGCTGCGCAGCAACATATCCTTTGGATAAGCCTCTCCGAAATGATTTTCGCGTCTATTGCTTGGGGAGTAATCACTCCCCTCTCCCGTTGGAGAGGGGCTGGGGGTGAGGCTCTTATTCGTCAATAACTCACCAGTGAGACTCGACTCGTCAACCTGCAGGTCTGTACATTCTATCAGTACCCCGTCGGCAGGCACTTCATCGCCCGTCTCCACAATGACGATATCACCTACCACCACCTCATGCCGGGCGATTTCCATCACCCGACCCTCACGCAGCACCTTCACAGGCTGCTCCTCGCCCAGCTGGGTCAGTATATTAAACCTGCGAGCTGCATCACGCTCGAAATAAAAGCCCACCGTGGTAGCCAGGATGATAGCAAGTATAATACCCAGCGTCTCTATATAGTCCTGCTTCACAACAGCCAGCACCAAAGAGACGACAGCAGCAACCAGCAGAATGCGAACCATCGGGTCCTGATATTTCTCCAGATACAGGCGCCACATCGACTGCCTCTTCGGAGGAGTAAGCACGTTCTCACCGTGCTCGCGGCGACTCGCCTCAACCTCAACAGCACTAAGTCCTTTTATATGATTTTCCATAATTGACTGCAAAGGTACAATTATGCGAGAATACTACAAAACAAAAACACATTTTTTTGTGTTTATTTTCATGCAGTCACTATAACATTCCTTCATTTCCTCATTTTCATTTTTCATTTCAAAATAGCCCTCCCACACTCACGTCTGCCCTCCCGTCTGCCCCGTTGACTGGGATTTAAATTTTGTATTTTGAATCTCAATCCTGTAATATTTTAGCCATTTTATTTGGATATTTGCAAAAAACCAATTACCTTTGCACCCGCTTACAAACAGAAAGCACCGGACTTGTAGCTCAGTTGGTTAGAGCAACAGACTCATAATCTGGAGGTCCCAGGTTCAAGCCCTGGCTGGTCCACATTAAAATTCAAGCACTTACGAGTTTCTCGCAAGTGCTTTTTCTTTTTTGGTGATCCTCAGGTGACCTTTTTGAGCAGAAAGTGATACTACAGCGGATTATGAAATAGAGTGTAATTCCATGAACATTCTT
>CAMNPM010000042.1 GCA_946548065.1 uncultured Prevotella sp.
CACCCTCGAGGTTGAACACACCCTCGTCGTCCCATCCGTGCTCGTCGTCACCGATAAGCAGACGCTTCGGGTCAGTTGACAAAGTGGTCTTACCTGTACCAGACAGACCGAAGAAGATGGCGGTGTTCTTACCCTCCATATCGGTGTTGGCAGAGCAGTGCATAGAAGCAATACCCTGCAGGGGCAGGTAGTAGTTCTGCATCGAGAACATACCCTTCTTCATCTCACCACCATACCAGGTGTTGATGATGCACTGCTCACGAGAAGTAGTGTTGAAAGCAACACAAGTCTCTGAGTTCAGACCCAGCTCCTTGTAGTTCTCTACCTTTGCCTTCGAAGCATTGTAGATGACGAAGTTAGGCTTGAAGTTCTCCAGCTCCTCAGCGGTGGGCTGGATGAACATGTTCTTCACGAAGTGAGCCTGCCAGGCCACCTCCACGATGAAGCGCACAGCCAGACGGGTAGCCTCGTTGGCACCGCAGAAAGCGTCAACCACATACAGTTCCTTGCCCGAGAGCTCCTTGATGGCTATCTCCTTCACCTTGGCCCATACGTCCTCGCTCATGGGGTGGTTGTCGTTCTTGTATTCCTCAGTAGTCCACCATACCTTGTCCTTCGACTGCTCGTCGCATACAATGTACTTGTCCTTAGGCGAACGACCGGTATAGATGCCAGTCATCACGTTAACAGCGTTCAGCTCGGTGTTCACGCCCTTGTCGTAACCCTCCAGGCCGGCCTTTGTCTCCTCTTCAAAGAGGTACTCGTAAGACGGGTTGTGAGCAATCACCTTAGAACCGGTGATGCCATACTGTGTCAAATCTAACTTTGCCATAATTTTGTTTCTTTTATTTTATTGTGAATTAACCTATTGTCTCAAAATCGCCTGCAAAGTTACAAAAAAAAACAGAGTTATCCATCTTGCTTTTAGACATTTTAGCATTCTTGGCGCAGTTTTTGAGTTAAAGTAATTAAAAAAGCTCTCGGCATTGCTCCTTTTGCCACCCCGACTTGTCAAAAAGGCCTTTTAGTCACCGTCCTTTATTCTTCTTGTTCAACGGACAATCATCTTAGTTCCTTACTTCCTCGATAGCTTTTTATAGCTTTGGGGCTTGTCGCTTCTTGCTTAATTGCTTGAATCTTAAATGATTGTCTGCTCCTGGCGCTTTTGTTAAGTCGGAGGTGAGTAGGAATTAAGCTGTCGTTAGCGCAATGTGTTGTTGGCTGTTGTTTCTACTTTGCCGTCTGTCAATGCCTGTTTCCTGATTTGTGCGCAAAAATACAAGGAAAAGTTCACAGTCAATTTTGCTGTCCTTTTCGAGTAGCTGGTATCCTAAAATGGCGGAAAACCGTGATGAAAACAAGGGTTTTCTATTGTTATGGTTATTTTTTTCGTCAGATTACTTTGCAGAATCATTTTTTCTTTGTACTTTTGCAGCCGTTGTATATTACTATTACTAACCTAAATATTAGCATTTGTAGAAAATTATTGCGATGGGAATTGGAGCGCTTTTTAATATATTGACGAATAGTGTCGGGAGTCTGTTCTTAGGGCTGCTGATTACATTTTTGGGTATGGCTCTGATGTTCTATATCATCAAGTCGTGGTATAAGAACTCTGAGTTTACGCCGTTAAGCTTCATCATCGGCGGTGTGTTGTTCCTTATACTGGCGTTTCATGCTATCATCATTTGTGGGGCTATGACCATCAAGAGCTACGGTGATGATATGGAGGCACTGGTAGGCGGGTATGTGGAAAATCTGTCCGACGACACCGTGCTGTCGCAGGCCGACACGCAGGCGATTCTTGACAGAATGCGCGATGACCTGCCGTTGGTGGGGCATTATGCCGACTATGCAAATTTCAGCGGTCATACGCCCTTAGATATTGCAGAGTCGATGAACGACGAGATGCAGCACTTTATGAACGAGTATATCGTGAAGCATCTGTTGTGGACGCTGTTCTTCATCATTGTGGGTGCCTTCTGCATTATCAAGACTATGGAGAAGGGACGCGGCTACGGAGGCCGGAAGGTGTATACCCGGGCAGAGGAGCAATTTTAGAAAAATAACTTAAAACAATTATACTCATTATGTCAAGTCATCTTATTATCGGATTAGGCGGCACGGGAGGCAAGGTGCTTCGCGAGTTTCGCAAACGTGTGTATGAAGAATTCAGAAGTAATAATCCCGGTCAAGGCGTTTATCTGGACTATGTGTATGTGGACTCTTCGCCTGCCGACCTGAATGACCGCACAGGCTGGAAGGTAATAGGCAAGAGTGTGCATTTGGGCGACGCTCAGAAGGTGAACATCAATGGTATCAATGCTGGTATGCTGCAGAATCTGAATCAGTATCCAGGTTTGCAGGCATTTATCAACGACAATGACAGACAGCTGGTAGACCGCCACATGGGTCCGCTGATTTCGGCAGGCATCGGTGGCCAGCGCCGCCGCCTGGGCCGCATGCTGATAGCCAACAATCTGGGCGACACGAACAGCCGCTTCAATCTGAACAATGTCATTCACGGTGCTGTGGGCAGGCTTCAGGACGAGTCGGGTGATAACGATGTGACATTCCACATCTGTGCAGGTCTGGCTGGCGGTACGGGGTCGGGCTCCGTCATCGACGTGCTGGCGCAGATACGCAAGCAGTATCCCTATCAGGAGTCTACCCACGCCTTCAAGATTCGCCTGTTCCTCTATATGCCTGAGCGTGTGATGGTGTATAGCGACCACGACAGCGGTTTCTATCAGGCCAACGGCTATGCTGCCCTGCAGGAGCTGAATGCCGTCAGCGTGGGGCAGTATCATCCTGTAGACGTGACTGGCGAGAAAGACGTGTTCTCGCAGGAGGTACAGCGTCTGCTGCAAGGCGAGTCGTTCGAGGCTGCCTATATATATAGTAATGTGAACGAGGCTGGCAAGATACTCGACCTAAGCTATCAGCTGCCTGCATCGGTGGCCGACTTCATGTTCCAGACCATCGTGGTGGCCAATATGAACAACGGTGCGGGCAAGATGGCCCGACTGGTAGGTTGCGAGAACGACGGTGCCGGACCGGAGGCCGACCAGAACGGCGACAAGAACCGCAGCCGCAAGTTCCTGTCGTTTGGCATCACGCGCATCGAATATCCTGAGACGGAGATTGACGAGTATATGTCGTACACCTATGCCATCCAGGCCACGCGGCAGCTGACCTACAACCTGTGGCAGGAGGGCGTGGGCTATGGCGAGTGCTCGATGGAGGAAGTAGGCTCGGGCTTTGCCAACGAGATTAAGGATATCAAGAACCGCGAGCGCTTCAAGTTGTCTAACTCGTATCTGACGCTGGCCAAACCCGTCATTGAGAGTACCTCGACCAAGCGTTGGAAGGAGTTCAACATTACTTGGGAAGACCGCACCCAGCAGGATGCCGGTCTGGTGCAGAGCGAATACAAGAAGGAGCAGTGGCTGGCAGAGTTCACCAAGCTGGTGGACGACTACTTCAGCAACAGCTTCCGCGCCCACGGTGTGAAGAAGTTCTATGAGATTCAGCGCCAGGAGACCAAGGGA
Organism: uncultured Prevotella sp.; assembly: GCA_946548065.1. Classification (GTDB taxonomy): domain Bacteria; phylum Bacteroidota; class Bacteroidia; order Bacteroidales; family Bacteroidaceae; genus Prevotella. The sequence goes on from CAMNPM010000042.1 coordinate 3,552, forward strand.
TATGCCCGCAACATCCGCCGCCACATCGAGAAAATCCTGTTTGACGAGTGGGCTGCCGGCGGCAAGGAGGGCAAGAGCATCCTCGAGATAGAGAAATATGCCCAGCTGCTGCGCAATGACTGCCAGGACCGTATCAGTGCATTTAAGGAGCAGATAGCCCGTCTGGAGTCTGAACAAGACGAGCAAGCCCAGGCCATCAAGGCTGCCAGCGTAGAGTGGCAGAACATCGGTTGGCTGCGCGATGCCATCACCAACGCCTCGTCGAAGGTGTTTGCCTCGTACAAGACTGCCAAATGCAACTACTATATCACTGCCACCAAGATTGAGGCCTATCAGTATGCCATCGTGCTGCTGCAGGAGATTATCATCGAGCTGGGCAACATGGTGGAAGGCATCCAGGCTATGAAGAACGAGATGAATGCCATCTTGGAAGAGGTAGTGAAGCAGGCGGGCTCCAAGTGCAGGGTCGGCGAGCAGCAGGAAGACGGACTGGTGAAGAAATACGATCCGGAGAAAGTGCACCAGCTGGCCAAGCAGTATGCCATCAACCAGGAGCTGCAGAGCAGTAATGCTGCCGAGATTCGCAGCAAGATGATTCAAGGCCTGGGCGAAGACGGTGAGCGCACCTTTGCCAATCTGTATGCGGCTACCGACTACGACACGGCCATCGATATCATCCTGGATGTATGTACCAAGAATGCTCGTTCGGCAATGGAAGACACAGCCAAGAACGACCCGCTGATGAAGATGGTGGGTGTCAACATTTTGGACAAGCTGAAGGTGGAGCTGAATACTGAGGAGAAGATGGAAGCCTTCGTACGGCAGGCCATCGGATGGGCCAACTCTTATGTCCAGTTCAATTCGGACGAGCGCAGTAAGGTGATTACGGGCACTCCGGCCGTGATGCAGTCGATGGTGCAGGTGGCCCTGCCCAAGGCTGATGGCTCTACACAGCAGTTCAAAGACAGACTGCTGGAGGCCTTCAAGAACTGCGTGCCCAACTTCGTGCCGAAGCCTGACGGCGACCTGTCGGAGAACTACAAGCCCAACCAGATTGTGGTGGTGTGTGCCAATTCTGGATTCCCTCTCCGCTATCTGGAGAACATGAAGGTGCTGAAGGACAAGTACGACCGTCTGTTGGCTGCTCCTGAGAAGGAACTGAACAAGATGGTGCTCCATACTGAGAGTTTCAAGCAGGCGTTGCCCGCACTCTTTGAGATGGGGTCCATTGAGATTGAGGCTGAAGCAAGGAAACCTTTGATGCTGGCTTTTGCCCTTAAGCTGATTCAGCCCCAGCAAGACCCCACTACAGGTGAGCGCTTCTTCGCCATGAATGTTCCTGATGAGGTGTTTGGCGACAACTGGGTGAAGATTGGCAAGAATTTTGAAGGCTGCCTGGATGTGCTGGCTCATGACTTCAAGAAGTTCCAATTGCTGAAAGCTCAAGTTGAGAAAGAACTCCCCAAGCAGGCCCGCAGCAATGACCAGAAGGCTGAGATGCGCAAGGCACTGGGAGCCGTTGTCAATCAGCTGATACTGCCCACCATGTGTGAGAACAATCAGTTCAGTCCTGTCTATGCACAGTACAAGGCTCTGGCTGTAGAAATTATCAATAGCGAATTAAAAGATCTGTAAATATTCATTCAAGAAATAAATTATTATGGCAAAAATTAAAGGAATATGCCGCAATGAGGAATGCGACCATTGCGACGAGATTATGGAAGCGGAGAAGAGTAACTTTGTCTGCGAATATTGTCAGAAACCCCTGTTCCCGATCAGTGCGAAGACGGGTGGCGACCCCAGCAAGATTAACCCTAAGCTCATCGGGCTAATAGTAGGCGCATTGGCAGTGCTGTGCGGACTGGGTGTCGGAGCCTACTTCCTGTTCTTTAACAAAGGTATTACGGACATCAAGCTGGAGAAGGACAGCATCGAGCTGACTGTCGGCGAGAAGGATCTGCTGAAGCCCGCTGCTGTGCCTGAGGGTGCTGAGGCCACTTTCACCTTCAAGACGGGCAGCGACTGCATCACCGTGACCCAAGGCGGTGAGGTGACAGCTGTAAAGCCCGGCGAGGGTACCATCACCATCAAGTGTAAGGAAAACAAAGAAGCCCGCGCCACCTGCACCGTCAAGGTGAAGGCTCCGGAGACACCTCAGGTAAACGAGGGGGCTGAGGAAGCCAAGCAGGCTGAGGAAGCTGAAAAGGCCAAGCAGGCTGAGGAAGAAGCCAAGGCCAAGGAGGCTGAGGAAGAAGCTAGGAAGGCTGAGGAGGGCAAGAAACAGCAGAAGAGCACTCAGACTTCGGCTGGCACGTCGACGAATGCTCGCTACGGCACTGTCAACCTTGGTTACGGAACCTATACTGGCGACCTGAAGAACGGCAAGCCTCATGGACACGGAACGATTACGTATCGGAGCTCTCACACCATTACGGGCAGCTATGTGGCAAGTCCTGGCGATAAGTATGAGGGTGACTTCCGCGATGGTCGTGTGTCTGGCGGACTGGGCTACTGGACCCACAATGGTAACATGAAGACCATTAATCCGTAAGAGCCTACAGAAGACAATAGTCTGTGAATAAGGTTTGGACGATAGCAATAGCTTTATGGGTGTTGGCAGCTCCTCTGAGTGCTGCCACACCCTTCCGCACTGCCCTGCTGGAGCGCATAGCAAGGGCGGCGGGAGTTCGCGTGGCTGACTCCATTCCTGCAAATACCTTCTGTGACAGCGTGGCATTTGTTCGCGGTAAAGAGGTGTATATGCGTACGAATGCCGTTGGCGACGTGGCTCATCTGGGCTATCGGCTGTTCAATCGCGAATTGATTCGTAACTACCAGAACGACCTGCTGTTTGAGTTTGTAGAGCGCTATCTGTTGGAATTGGACTTGGGACTGGACAGTCGAGGCACTGTGCAGCGCATGCATGTCGACCAGGTGGCTATGGTGAAGGGAACGCTGGATATGCTCCGAAAGGTTACGCCCCAGACCAACCTGTCGCTGACGGTAGACGAGGTTAAGCGGAAGATGTACCGGCTGACCTGGAAGCTTGATGAGGGTGAGGTGTGCATGACGGTTCCTGCCAACAGCCAGCTCATTTTAGGAGCCAATGCCATAGAACTGGAGCAGATGGTGTTGCGCGATGTGCCTCGCATGATGACGCTGACAGGCGACGACATCATACAAGACTGGTCGGGGGCTCAGGTTACCAAAGCCGGACGGATGCTTATAGTGAAAGGTGGTGTCTATATGAGCCAGAGCATTCGTGGCGACCTGTATCTGACAGAGCATAAGGGAAACCGCCAATTGGTATGCTCGCCCAAAAGTGCTACACGTAGTGTGAGCAATATCATGCTGACGGGTATTGCCGACCGGCCGTTGCCCATGAGACTGACGCTCAACGAGTATGGCAATAGGAAAGACTCGGTGAGCATCAACCTGCAGCAGTGGATGGCCTACGGGCAAGAAGAACAGTGCAAATTCTACTTTGGTGTGAAGAGCAAAAACGAGGACGTGCTGACAGGCACCCTCTTTGCCTACAACGAGAAACAGGCCTATGTTCACATGCTCTCGGTAGAGTTTCCGTTGTCGCTCCTTACAGGCAGCAGCGACCCTATACGGGCCACAGCGTATGTCTATATCCCCCTACAGCATATCGGGGAAAAGTATTTTATAGAAGAATTTAACCCAACGTTATATGATGAGGACTAAAAGTTTATTAATGGCAATCGGTCTGCTGTTTTGCTGTATGTCGATGACGGCACAGGACACCGAGAAGATGAAGAAACAGATTGCCAGCGTGAAGAAGAGCAGCCAGTATATCTATGCTGAGGCCGTAGCAGCCACGACTGCTGAGGCTCACGATATGGCTCAGGAACTGTTGTATACTGAGATTAACAGATGGGCTGACTCGCAGAAGAAAATGCACGGGAAGACACTCGTGGTGAGCAATCGCAAGGAATATCAGACGGAGCTCGCTCTGCCGCGAGGAAATATGTTCCGCAGCTTTATCTATGTGAAGAAGAGTGACATCATCTCCACAGATAATGCCAGCATACTTGAAGGAGGCTCCACCACGACTTCTATTCCCGCTACTGTGGTGTCTGAGCCACGATCGGAGGTGGCACCCATATATCCGGCTACAGTGATGACCATCGCCTCGATAACTGACTATAGCCAGATGGCTGCTAAGATCAAAGAGCTAAAAGCAGCCGGGAAGATAGGACACTATGCCCGTTACGGCAATCTGGAACGACCGGAAATATACTATCTCGCTGTCTATAATCCGCAAGGACAGGTGGTGGCGGTTCTTACTCCTGGCACCGACCGTCGCAACGTGAAAACGGGAGCGGCTGACAGTACGAAGAACTATAGTGGATGCGGTGCCATCGGATTTACGGTAACAGAGTAGCTATAAAAACGAAATAAAAGGAAACGATATTATATGAACAAGATGAAAGATATGACACAGAAAGTAGTACTGCTGCTGTGCTTCCTGTTGGGATGCAGCCTGACTGTGCGGGCAGATGTAGAGGTTACACTCACGATTGACGAGGGACAGGAACGTACGACCGGTCTGATGAATGCCGAGCGAAACTTGGCAGAGGTGCTGACGGAGATTAATAATGCCCAGCGCCAGAACCGCGACCTTAACAACGGAATGTTCCGTATGGATGACTTTGCCCGTAAGTCGCTGTCGCGCCTGTGGGCTACTACTCCTTTTTATTGCGACGACGATGTGGTGGTTGAACGGTGTTGGATGTTTGCCAATGGCACGATGATGGTCTCGCATATTCCCCTCATCATTAAGCCTCGTCCAGGCGATGATAGTTTTGGTGACAACACCTATCAGGAGGCTGTCGTAGAGTTCGACCGCAATGGCCGCATCATCGACTTCCGTTTCTCGCTTTCGGCACAGACTGGTCTGAGCATGACTGATTGTGGTGTGCTGGAGGTGGAGAAGGCACATATCATCCAAGCGCAGGTAGAGCGCTTCCGTACTGCCTACAACACAAAGGACCTGGCTACCATCGAGCAGATGTTCAGCGACGATGCACTGATTATTACTGGAACAGTGGTTGCAACACGAAGACTCAGCGATTCGCAGAGCCAGCAGTTCAAGGTGGTGTATAACCGCCAGAATAAGCAACAATATCTAGACAACCTGCGCAAGTGCTTTGCCCGCAACCGCTGGATTGATGTGAAGTTCAGTGAGATAGGCTCACATGGCGAACAGGGAGGCTGTGCCGGCATTACACGCTCAACAATAGACCCCACGCGCTACGGTGTGCGCCTGAGGCAGTCGTGGAAGTCGAGCAACTATGAAGACGAGGGCTATCTGTTCCTGCTCTTCGAATTCCCCAAGGATGGCGATCCTATCATTCATGTCCGTACGTGGCAGCCAGAATGGGTTGGCAGAACCAAAGATAACAAAGGTACTCACCAGCAGCCTGACGACGATATCTCGACACTGGGTGGATTTGGCTTGTAAGAATATATAAAAGTATATGAAGATGAAACGTGTATTATGGTTATGGGCTTTGCTGATGGTATGTGCAAACCTGTCAGCACAGTCGGCATATATTTCTTATAGCCCCTATAGCGAGGGTGATCGCCTGGCAGATCTTGGGGGAGCTGGCGGTGTGTTGGTTCTCTCTAAGCGAAGCGACTTGGTTGTCACCGTGATTAATGATGCAACGGCTCGTGTTTCGGCACCTAATATGCGCCCCGATGGATATTACGAGTATGAAGTGGTGGTGGACAGGAAAAAGACCACAGAGCCTAAGATCGAGGTTAATCGCCGTGGGGATATAGATCGTTTGGACTGGGTGGTCATCACCAAACCGGATTATTTCCGTGCCTTCTTGATAGAAGAGACGCAGAAACCTATCCGTATGGAAGACCAGACGGCTCCCAACGATGCTATCCTTGATGCGTCGCTCGCTCAGGTAGAGTTCCAAACTACTATTCCAGACCTGAAAGTGGAATGTCCGGAACTGGTTAGTCGTGGGGCTACCATAAGTACCGATAAGAAGAAAGGAGACAACAGCATTATCATTACTCGTGTCACTATCCCTATCCGGATACTTGATGAGGCACACAGTAAAGCCAAAGCTGCAGAAGAAGCTCATCAAGCCCTACGAAAACGTCTTGTTGATGACCCCAATGGCAGTAAAAGTGCTACTGATAAAGATTGGGAACGCTTGGACCTGCTGGAGGAAGAGGCTAGGAATGCTGCTGAAACTTTCGCTAAGCTGACGCAGATTAAAGTCTATGCTACTGGTACTAATCAGTTGCCTGTAGACATTAGCGGGTTAAAGTCACGTTCGAAGATGGTCTATGGTGTCTTGTTGCGCACCATCATTGAGGAGAAGCATGTCAGCCAGTGTGCTGGTTTCATGGCAGAGGGTGGTCGTCAGTTCGCCCTGCGCGAATATGCCAACGCCCGCCAGTCGTTCCTCAACGCACTGAACGCCCCAGATGCCCCAGCCAGCATGTTTGCAAGTATTCATAGTACGATAGCCCAGTGTGACTCTTGTATTAAGTATGAGCAGCTTACCTTCCGCGCATTAAGGAGAATCAATGAGCTGAAACAGCAACCTACGGTTGCCCAAACCGACATCTTGGCTTATTATGGTGCGGCAGCTGATTTTATGCGGATTATAGGGAAATATAATCCCAGTGAGTATTATGAGAAAAATGTCAAGACGCTTGAAACCTTCATTGAGAATATGCCTCTGGCTATGAGATTCACCGTTACCCGATGGGTGGTAGAGCGTGTCTCTGCACAGGAGGACGGTCCTTTTGCTAATGTCGAGTTGTGGGCATATTATGGGGATAATAGACCGCGATTAAATGACTATTCGAGTGATAGACAGTTTAGAAAGTTTGTTAGCCGTAGTTCTGAGGAGTTCAAGCAAATGGGAACGTCAGACGCAGAGGGTGTTGTTGATATTGAGATGAATAGAAAAGATCTGCCCAAAGGATTCTTCTTCAGACCTTCAGATAACGAGAAGCATGCCTCTATAGTATATAAAGACGTATCGGATATTATGTCGCAGTCTGTAGGAGAATTTAACAAAAGGCAATTCCGCTTGAAAATGTATATTAAGAAATAATGTTTAATCATATAAATTAATTTATTATGAAAAAGATTTTAGGAAGAATTCTGGTTTGTTTAGCCTTTATTGGCTATTGTGAGAGCGCTTCTGCTCAAGGTTTTCTAAAAGGTCTGTTGAAGAAGAAGGATGCTAAGACAGAACAGCAAGCATCTACTGATTCTTCAGCTACAGAAAATAAGATTAAAAAGGAGGATATACCTGCATATGTAGCACGGAAGGTTTATATTACTGATGAGAATAAGCAGCGAATTAAGAATCCGGATGGTACGGATAAGTATGTAGTCGAATTGATTCGTACTAGTGACAGCGTTCGCGTCAGTCCGCAAATGGCGCAGGAACAGTCGAAGCAAATCAACCAGGCAATTCTTGCCATTGCTGCTAAGGCAGCTGCTTCTGCAGGTCTAGGTGCTTTGACTGGAGGCGGAAAAGGGGCTCTTGTCGGACTGGCAGCAGGAATTGGCCTGAGTGTCCCTGATATTCTGCTTATCATTAAGCTAAAGAAAGACATCAATAAGCAGAAGAAAGCGTTGGAGGAGTATAGAAAGTCATTTGATGAAGAAGGTAATCCTACTACGGCTGAAATTGATAGCAAGACAGTAAAGACGTTAGGTATCAGTGAAGAGAATGCTGTCGAGAAGAGTACAGCTCAAGTTCAAGCCGAACTTAGTAGCCAGGAATATTCTACTCCAGCAAAGAATGAATCACTTGATGCACTTTTGCAAGCTGCTACTAAGGTTTAAGGTGTAATTTGTAATCGCCATTACCGAGAAGGATACTTACTCGGTAATGGTTTTTAATACCTTTTGAAAATGAAGAAAACGTATATCCTTATCACACTGGTGCTTGCCGCCATGTTGTCATCCTGTAAGAAGTCGATGACCTCTGACGAGATTAATGATTTGGCCTCGTCGGGCGTGGTATTAATCATTAATCAGTTCTACTATTCGGTTACGCTGCCTGGAGGGAGCGAGTTCTACTTCAACGGCATCAGCAATGGAGAGCTAGTCGGCTTTACCGGCGATGAAGAGGAGGCAGAAAAGAATAGTAGCATGTCTATGGGTACGGGATTCTTCATCTCTGATGACGGTCTCATCATGACCAATCGCCATGTGGCCAAGCCACAGGTGAACGACAGCGATGTCAAGGCTTTCCTGAGAGACTTTAAGCGGGCAATCAAGAAGAGCTACGACGAAAAGATTAGCGAGATAGCTTCTGCGTACTACAGCTATGAGGGCGATCCTGAGATGCAACAGCGTTGCTATGCGCTATATAACGAATACCAGAAGACGCGTGAGAATATCGACGATATGGACATGAACGAGGCAAGCATTAACACACATACCCAGCTGGCAATCGTCTATAATGGTTCGCACATTACTAAAGAGGAGGACTTGGTAGAGTGTATTACCGTTGCAGTGTCTGACGATGAAGATGTTGACCTGGCACTTATCCAGTTGAAAAAGAAGGAAATGCCTGAGGGTACTTATGTCTTCCATCTGCGTGAAAGTGATGACGACCTGTCTATGGACCAGAAGCTGTTTATGATAGGCTATAATCGTGGTATTCAGATTGCCAAGACTTCGGAGGGCGACATCCAGTCGCAGATGTACACGGGCAATGTGACCCAGAAGGGTGACGGCGACAAGATATTGTACAGCATTCCTGCTCAGCATGGGTCGAGCGGTAGTCCAGTGGTCGATGAACATTGTGAGGTGGTGGCTGTCAATTTTGCTGGGCTCGACGACACGCAGAGCTTCAATTATGGAATACCCCTGAAAAAGGTGCGCGAGTTTCTGGAGGAGAACTAATCAATAAAAACTGGTTCTTTTTCTTTGTGTTTCGCTCATTTTGCACTACCTTTGCAGCCTAAAACGAAAAAACGAAGGAAAGCGATGACACTTTATCCAAAGATGATTATGGATGCGCTGGCTACGGTGACGTATGCCGGCACGAAGAAGAACCTGGTGGAGAGCGGTATGGTGGCCGACCAGCCTGCTATCGACAGTAATAATAACAAAGTAACGGTTGTGCTGGAGTTTCCGCGCGACACCGACCCCTTCCTGAAGTCGACGGTGAAGGCTGCCGAGGCTGCCATCAAGTATCACTGTGGCAAGGAGGTGGCGGTGGAGATACAGACGGAATTCAAGTCGAAGCCACGTCCCGAGGTGGGGCAGATGCTGCCGGGAGTGAAGAATATCGTCGCCGTGAGCAGCGGCAAGGGTGGGGTGGGCAAGAGCACCGTCTCTGCCAACCTTGCGATTGCTCTGGCGCGGCTGGGCTATAAGGTTGGGCTGCTGGACTGCGACATCTTCGGGCCGTCGATGCCCAAGATGTTCCACGCTGAGGATGCGCGGCCGTATGCTGTAGAGGTGGTCGGCCGTCAGCTGATAGAACCCATCGAGGCTTACGGTGTGAAGATGCTCAGCATAGGATTCTTTGTCTCTCCAGACACTGCTACGCTGTGGCGGGGCGGTATGGCGACGAACGCGCTGAAGCAGCTGATAGCTGATGCCAACTGGGGTGAGCTGGACTACTTTATCCTGGACACGCCTCCAGGGACGAGCGATATTCACCTGACGCTGCTCCAGACGCTCAGCATCACGGGTGCAGTCATCGTGTCGACGCCGCAGCAGGTGGCGCTGGCCGATGCCCGCAAGGGAATAGACATGTATCGTAACGAGAAGGTGAACGTGCCTATCTTGGGACTGGTGGAGAATATGGCGTGGTTTACGCCTGCCGAGCTGCCAGAGAACCGTTACTATATCTTCGGCAAGGAGGGCTGCAAGCAGCTGGCTGAGGAGATGAGCGTCCCCCTGCTGGCACAGATTCCGCTGGTGCAGAGTATCTGCGAGAGCGGCGACGCTGGTGAGCCGGCAGCTACTAGCAGTGACACGGCTACGGGTCTGGCCTTCATCAATCTGGCACAGGCGGTGGTGACGGTGGTGAACCGCAGGAACAGCGAACTGCCGAAGACGAAGATTGTGGGTGTGAAGTGACGGGAAAGCAAAAATAATCCGTGAATTATTTTGTAGTTTGCCTACTTATTCGTACCTTTGCAGCCGCTTTTCGCATCGTGTGATGGTGGATTAAGCAAAAAGTAACTTAATTTTAGAGTAACACATTATTAAAATTATGAAAGAGATTAGTGTAAACGGTAAGAAGCGTACCGACGTAGGCAAGAAGGCCTCGAAGCTGCTTCGCAAGGAGGGTATGGTACCCTGCAATCTGTATGGTGAGAAGAAGGGTGAGAACGGTCTGCCCGAGGCAATAGCTTTCTGTGCCTCTGCTGCTGAGCTGCGCAAGGCTGTGTATACTCCCCATGTATATGTGGTGAACCTGAACATCGACGGTCAGGAGCACAAGGCTATCATCAAGGAGCTGCAGTTCCATCCCACGACGGATGCTCTGCTGCATGCCGACTTCTATGAGATCAACGAGACGAAGCCCATCACTGTGGGTATCCCCGTCAACCTGACTGGTCACGCTCAGGGTGTTCGCGATGGTGGTCGTCTGAACCTCTCTATCCGCAAGATCAACGTCACCGCTCCTTACAAGAATATTCCTGAGAAGCTGGACATCGACGTGACCGAGCTGCAGCTGGGCAAGGCCATCAAGGTGGGTTCGCTGAGCTTCGAGGGTCTGGAGATTGCTACTCCGAAGGAGGTTATCGTCTGCTCTGTCAAGGCTACTCGTGCTTCTCGTTCGGCTGCTGCCGAGGCTGCTGCACAGTAGTTGGGAGTTGACACCTGAGAGAGTTATCACTTTGCGAGTGTGGCTTCGCAATGAGAGTTGAAAATTGATAATTGACAATTTTTGCTTTGGACAAGTACTTAATTGTTGGACTGGGTAATCCCGGCGATGAGTATGCCGAGACCCGCCACAACACAGGCTGGATGGTATTGGACGCTTTCGCTAAGGCGTCCAATATCGTTTTTGATGACAAGCGCTATGGCTTCGTGGCGGAGACGAGCCTGAAGGGCAGGAAGGTTTTCCTGCTGAAGCCGACGACGTTTATGAACCTGAGCGGCAATGCGGTGCGCTACTGGATGAACAAGGAGAACATCGAGCAGGAGCGGCTGTTGGTGGTGAGCGACGATGTGGCGCTGCCGGTAGGTGCTTTCCGCCTGAAGGGCAACGGCTCTAACGGCGGGCACAATGGGCTGGGGCATATCCAGCAGCTGATAGGGCAGCAGTATGCCCGTCTGCGTATGGGCATCGGCAACGACTATCCCATCGGTCAGCAGATAGACCACGTGCTGGGCCGCTTTACTGCTGAGGAGCGCGAGCACTTGCAGCCTTCTGTCGACATGGCGGTGGAGATAATCAGGAGCTTTGTGCTGGCGGGTATCGACGTGACGATGAATCAGTATAACAAATACGGAAAGAGACCACTATGGCAGCAGCAAGAGGAGCAGAAGGACAGGGTGTAGCGCGCATCGACAAGTGGCTTTGGGCTGCGCGCATCTTCAAGACGCGCTCGATAGCTGCCGATGCCATCAAGAACGGGCGCGTGAGCATAGGGGGTGTGAACGTGAAGCCCTCGCGGATGGTGAAGGCGGGCGAGGTGGTGAGCGTGAGGAAGCCGCCCGTCACTTATTCGTTCAAGATTCTGAAGACGATTGAGCAGCGGGTGGGGGCGAAGCTGATTCCCGAGGTTTACGAGAATGTGACGTCTGCCGACCAGTATGAGCTGCTGGAGATGAACCGCATCAGCGGTTTCGTGAACCGCCAGCGGGGCACGGGCCGTCCTACGAAGAAAGAGCGCCGGGCGCTGGACGAGTTTGTGGGTCCCGCGCTGGAGGGTGACTTCTTCGATGACGATGACTTTGATTTTGCGGAGGACTGATGTATAATATTACGGAAGACTGAGATATATTATTTTACGGAGGACTGAGATATGGTATTGGATATAGTACTGATAGTAATAGGTGTGGCGCTGGTGCTCTCGGGTGCCGACCGTCTGACGGAGGGGGCTTCGGCCCTGGCGCGCAGGATGAATGTGCCGGAGATTATCATCGGCCTGACCATTGTGGCTGCCGGTACGTCGGCGCCGGAGCTGTTTGTCAGCATGGTGTCGGCGCTGAAGGGCACGCCCGACATGGCTGTGGGTAATGTGGTGGGTTCGAACACGATGAACGCCATGCTCATCGTGGGCTGCGCGGCGATGGTGGCTCCGATGACCATCAGCCGGTCGACGGTGAAGAAGGACATCCCGTTTGCCGTGGGGGCCTCGGTGCTCCTGATGCTGTTGTCGCTGAACAGCTTTCTGGGCCGCTGGGATGGCATTGTGCTGCTGCTGGGCTTTGCCTGCTTCATGGTGTATACGCTGATGCAGGCCCGGAAGGGTGCGGCGGAGCCTGCAGCTGAGGTGAAACCGATGAACCCGTGGCTGGGCGCCCTGTGGGTGGTGGCCGGACTGGCGATGCTGGTGGTGGGCAGCAATCTGTTTGTGGATGCCGCCTCGAGTGTGGCGCTGTCGATGGGCATCAGCGAGGGCGTGGTGGGCCTGACGGTGGTGGCCGGCGGCACGTCGCTGCCCGAGCTGGCCACGAGTGTGGTGGCCGCGCGCAAGGGTCAGTCGGCGATAGCCATCGGCAACGTGATTGGCTCGAACGTGTTCAATATCCTGATGATTCTGGGCCTGACGGCTACCATCAGTCCGCTGCAGATAGAGGGCATCACGACGCTCGACATGGCGGTGATGCTGGTGTCGGTGGCCCTGGTGTGGCTGTTCTCCTTCACTAAGTTCACGGTGGAGCGGTGGGAGGGCGCCATGCTCGTCATTGGCTATCTGGCATACCTGTCGTGGCTGATCATCAGCCTGTAGGACATCCCGGCGCTCCGGGGCCGAGTACGGAGGTCCTTACTCCACTATCTGAGCTTCCGGGGTCGAGTACCCGGGCGGGTACTCCATTTCTCAAAAAGAATCGTCCCTTCTGTATAACAGGGGCGAATACAAAAAGTACACAAAAGGAAAGGGCCCTTTTGTGTACTCCTTGCAATCGTCGGATGGTCTGTTACTGGATGTTCACCTGTATCTTCTTCAGGTCGTGGTCGGCACTCGACGAACCTACCATCAGCTCGTACCGTCCGGACACTACGCGCATGGTGTTGGTCTGCGGGTCCCATCCCTCGAAGCGCTCGCGGGGTAGGTCGATGTCCACCACTCGGCTCTCGCCTACCTTCAGGCTGACGCGGCTGTAGCCTCGCAGCGTCTTCAGCGGGCCTTCGGTGTCGGCCTGACGGCGGATGTAGACCTGTACGACCTCGGTGCCGTCCTGCCGTCCTGTGTTGCTGACCGTCACGCGCACCTTGTTGTCGATATACTGCGGTGTGCTGATGTCGAATGTGGTATAGCTCAGTCCGAAGCCGAAGGGGAACAGGGGTTTGCCCTGATAGTAGCGGTAGGTGCGGTTCTGCATGCGGTAGTCCAGGAAGTCGGGCAGCTCGTCGGTGCTTCTGTAGAAGGTGACGGGCAGCTTGCCGCTGGGATTGCAGGCTCCGAAGAGCACGTCGGCCACGGCCTGTCCGCCCTTCTCGCCGCCATACCAGGCCTGTATGATGGCGTCGGCCATGTCGCTTTCCGGTGTCAGGGCGATGGCTGAGCCCGAACAGTTGACATAGATGATGCGCTTGCCGGCTTTCTTCAGTTCTGCCAGCCATTGGCGCTGCACCTGTGGCAGCTCGATGCTGGTGCGGTCGCCTCCCCTGAAGCCGGGTTCGCTGACCTTCATCTCCTCGCCCTCCAGGCGCGGTGCGATGCCTCCTACGAAGATGACTGTCTCGGCCTCCTTCAGGGGCGACTTGGGCGCCGTCAGGGGCGACTGGGCTGCGGGCGAGTGGTCGGTCATGGTGATGTCGAACTGCAGCATGGCGTGGCCGGTGCTCTGTGCATAGACGAGCAGCAGGGGGTAGCAGTTGCCGGCCTTCACCTGATAGGTGGCATGAGCGTCGCGCACACCGTGTCCGTTCCGGCGGTTGACGAGCGTGTCGCCGTTGAAGACCAGCATGGCGTAGTCGTCGTTAAGTATGTCTAGGGTCACCTCGCCGTCCTGCAGTGGCCGGAACTCGCCCTCGTAGCGGGCAGCGAAGTGCTCCAGGTTCACCCCCGGGGCAAAAGCCGTGTTGCCTCCGTTGTCCAGGTGGAGCGGTTCCGTCAGGCGTATCGCCATGGCGGGCAGACCCTCCATCCGCTCGTTGTTCCAATAGTTGGCCTGCAGTCCCGGCCGCCCGTCGTCGGTGAAGATGCGGTTGAACATGCTCGTAGGCACTTCCTTCCTGGTCCAGGTGCATCCCTGGACGAAAGGCACCTGGGGCAGATACTGTCGAATGCCCTGCAGGATGGTAGTGGTCTCCGTGGGTTGTCCGTTGTAGTTGCCCCACATCATCACCGAGTCGTTGGCATTAGGCCCCATCACCACTATCTTCCTGCCCGCAGATTTACTATTTACGATTGGCAGTATGCCGTTGTTCTTCAGTAGCACAATGCTCTGCTGCGCCATCTGGTAGGCCAGTGCCTTATGCTCAGCCGATGCAATGCACGAGGCTGGTATCTTGGTCCAGGCCACCAGCTCGTCGCTGTCGAAGTCGCCCAGCTCGAAACGGGCTATCAGCAGTCGGCGCAGACTACGGTCCAGGTCGGCCTCCCTGATGTCGCCCCGCCTGACGGCCTCGGGCAGGTTCTTATATTCAGAGCCGCACTCCACATCGGTGCCGGCCAGCACGGCCTTGGCCGATGCCTCGGCAGCATCCTTGGCCACATTGTGCCACTGGGGCAGGAAGTCGCGGATGGCCCCGCAGTCGCTGGTGATGAGCCCCTGGAAGCCCCACTCATTGCGCAGTATCTGCTGCTCGTAGCGGTGCTGGGCGCAGCAGGCCTCACCGTCAATCCGCTGATAGGCACACATCACCTCGGCCACCCGCCCCTCCTGCACCAGCGTCTTGAAGGCTGGCAGATAGGTCTCCCAGAGGTCGCGCTCGGGCAGAGACTCAATGTCGAAGGTATGCCTGTTCCACTCCGGACCGCTGTGCACGGCAAAGTGCTTGGCACAGGCCAGCAGCTTGCGGTACTTGCTGATGCCCAGGTCCTCACCGTGATAGCCCACTCCCTGCAAGCCGCGCACCACAGCCAGCCCCATCCGGCCCGTCAGGTACGGGTCTTCGCCGTAGGTCTCCTGTCCCCGCCCCCAGCGAGGGTCGCGGAAGATGTTGATGTTGGGAGTCCAGAACGACAGGCTCTGATAGCGCTTGATGTCGCCAGCCCGCTTGGCCTGCTGGGCCTTGGCCCGAGCCTCGTCGCTGACAGCCGTGTACACCCGGTGCAGCAAGGCATCGTCCCATGAGGCAGCCATCGCCATCGTGATGGGGAACACGGTGGCAATGCCGTTGCGCCCTACTCCGTGCAGGGCCTCGTTCCACCACTGGAACGGCGGGATGCCCAATCGCGGAATAGCCGGCGATGTGTCCATCATCAGCAGGGCTTTCTCTTCCAAGGTCAGTCGGCCTAAGAGATCGTCGGCTCGCTGTGCGGCCAACAACTGGGGATTCTGATACGCGGGTACTTGCGCCGTCAGCGATGTGACGGCAAGTGTTGATAATGCAGCAAAAAGCAGTTTAAATCTATTCTTCATTGGCTATTGTGTCGGGCTCCTCCTCTGTCGTACGTTGACAGATGTTGGCCCACTGACGGTCGGTGCCGGTGCCGAACCATTCAGAGTGGTACTGCTCGCCCTTGTCCGACAGTACGCGGATGGCGAACGAGTAGGTGGTGTTGTATTGCAGGTCTTGCAGCAGAGTGTCAGTACGGTGTGCGCTGACTATCATACGCCCTGCGATATTCTCTGGATGGGTCCAGGCCATTACGTCGTTGGCTACTTTCTCCTGCAGGGCATACATAATCTCGTAGCCCGCACAGTCGCCAACGGCAAACCAGTGCAGCTGGATGGTGTTGCCCGTGGCGTGCATCTCGAAGGGATCTTCAGGATACTTGATGCCCGTAATCTCGTTGATGCGGAACATGGTGGGAGAGGCTGGTGATGGTTGATCGGCCTCGTCATCTTCACCTCCGCAGGCCGACATCAGCGTCAGACTGGCAAAGAGCAGCAGGCCATAATACATTAGTTTTTTCATTCGTGGTTGGGGCTTGTTATTGATACAACGGTCGCAAAGTTACGAATATCTTCGCAAAACACCAAGAAAAAACCAAATTTTTTTCGTGAATGCCTCTGAATGCCCCTGTGAATGCCTCTGAATGCTCCTGAAGCCCTGTGCATTTCTGGTTTTTTCTTGGCATTGGCAGAATCTCTAAGTATGGAGAAGCAGGAGTCGCGTTGATAGAGACTCCTGCCCATACTTGTCGATTTGCGCAGGCCTATTCCTCATGGAGTTGCTCCCCAGCAGAGCTCCACTATGCTTCAGACTGCGG
>CAMNPM010000043.1 GCA_946548065.1 uncultured Prevotella sp.
CGGGAAGGGGAGCTGCTGCCCGCAGCCTTCAAACTCCGGGAGCATGCAGGGGAGGTGATTTGATGTCTGATGTAAGAAGGATGATGTAAGACAAATGCAGGAGGAATTTAGACTATATATCATTTCGTTATCGATTACATGTTGAAGGGTGCATCTCATCACCCATAGAGCGACAACTATCTTCTGATTGGAAAACTGCCTTTCCACATGCTGATATTAAAGGCGAATAAAAAGCTGAAAAAGAAAAGCAAGAGAAAAAAAGGCAGAAATTACTCGAAATAAAAATAAAAGTTGTATCTTTGCAGCGGATTAATCCTGTGTAGTTATGTATAAAAGTAGGGCAATACCGACACTGAGCGGTGAGAACGCTGAGTATTTCCGTGAAATACAGGTGCAGATGGAACAGACTGGCAGAAAAGAAAACTGGCAGTCTGTAGGCGAAGGTGTTCATACGATGATGAAGAAAGCCGGAACTGACGCATGGGCTATCTGAGTGAAAATTGTGCCTTTGCACCTTTAACGGAACAACTTCATGAGGCGCTGACAGGGTTTGACTGTCAGCGTGAACCTGCTATACAGGATTTCTTCAGAAACGAAGCTATCCTAAACGCGAAAGAACTGATGAGCAAGTCGTATTGTTTCTACAAGAAAGATACGATGCAGGCAGTAGCGGCTTTTTGTGTCATCAATACCGATATTTCAGTAGACTTGATACCGAAGAGCACAAGGAACAAGTTGAATAGAAAAATACCGTATGCAAAACAGCGCGACCATTACCCCGCTGTATTGATAGGGCAAATAGCAGTTTTTGATGATTTTGCAAAATATCATCTTGGAGACGAACTGATGGATAGCATCAGGTGGTGGCTGAGGAATGTTGCAAACCTGATTGCTGCAAGATACGTGGTAGTTGATGCTGTTAATAATGAGAAGGTGTTGCAGTTTTATGCCCGTAACCAGTTTTGGACAGTATTTAAAACTGAGGAGGACAAGCGCAAAGCTAATGAACTGGAAGATGGTCAGCCGTTGCTGACAAGGTTCATGATTTCGGATTTGAAATAGTTTAGGGAATAATACAAAATATAGGTTACATCGAAAGATGTGACCCTTTTTGCGTTGCATAATAATCAAAGTAGTATATTTATGTCTGAAAGAAAAAGGATTTATCTCTGTCTGGCTCATATGAGCGAGGACGGAATGGAACAGAAGTATGTAAAGGAAGCTAGAGAATTGACACGGAACATAATGGGGGTTAGGTCATGATGTTGACATCTTCGATGTGGTTGATGACGGGGTGGGGGACACCGAGTGAGCCTACCACGGTGATGATGTCGAAGCGGATGGGATTGTCTATTCTTTTGTATTTCACGTAGTGGTTGATGGCTTGTCGAAGGTTGCGACGCTTCTTCCAGTCAACGGCTTGCTCGGGTGGGATGATGTCGGAGTAGCGGCGGGTCTTGACTTCTACGAATACTATAACCTCGCCCTGCTGGGCAATGATGTCGATGTCGCGATGTCCGGAGTGCCAGTCGCGCTCCAGGAGGTGGTAGCCTTGGTCTTGCAGATATTCAGCAGCGACCTCCTCGCCCCAGATTCCCATTTGTGTGTGCTCTGACACTTCGTCGTATCCGGCTTTCTTGGTGTGGGTCTTCTTGATGAGTTGTTCGCAGCGTTCGAAGGCTTTACTCACCCATCCGTCCTTATCGGGTACGTTGGGAAGCAGACGCTCCAGTGCTAACATGATTTTTGTGGCTTCCTCGATGCGGTCCTCTTGAATATAAGCCTTAAGCATATCGACGGCCGTCCAGAACATTGCTGATGAAGATTGTGGACTCTTGTCGGTGGCATATAGTTGGCGGGCGGCTTCGTAGGCTTCACTGGTCTGTCCGTACTGGCGCAGTGCGAAAATTTCTTTGACTGTCATCTTATGTGTTCGTTTTTACTGCCAAAGTTACGAAAAAATGCGAGAAGTACAAAAAAAAGTGTTATTTTTGCAGTCAAAAAGTTATATTGGTATGCCAAACGTACAAATTGAAGCCTCATGGAAGGCGTGTTTGCAGGGTGAGTTTGAGAAGCCCTATTTCGAACAGCTGGTGACTGCTGTCAGGCAGGAGTATGCTGCAGGAACGTGTTATCCGCCCGGTAGGTTCATCTTCAATGCCTTCAACTTGTGTCCTTTCGGACAGGTGAAGGTGGTGATTATAGGGCAGGATCCTTACCACGAGCCTGGTCAGGCTCACGGACTGAGCTTCTCAGTGCAGGACGGTGTGCCGTATCCGCCATCGCTACAGAACATCTTC
The DNA here is from genome assembly GCA_946548065.1 of uncultured Prevotella sp. Classification (GTDB taxonomy): domain Bacteria; phylum Bacteroidota; class Bacteroidia; order Bacteroidales; family Bacteroidaceae; genus Prevotella. The sequence goes on from CAMNPM010000043.1 coordinate 2,301, forward strand.
AAGGAGATAGAGCAAGACCTGGGCACACCTATCCCTCAGTCGGGAAACCTGACGCGGTGGGCTGAGCAGGGGGTACTGCTGTTGAATGCCACGCTGACCGTCAGGGCGCATCAGGCTAACAGTCATGCTGCCCTGGGATGGCAGCAGTTTACCGATGCAGCCATCCGGGCGTTGGCTACTGAGCGCCAGCACTTGGTGTATATGCTCTGGGGTGGCTATGCTCGCAGCAAGGCACAGATGATTGACCGCACGAAGAACCTGGTGCTGGAGTCGGTACACCCTTCACCGCTCTCCGCCAACCGAGGCGGATGGTTTGGGCAACATCAGTTCTCGCGCTGTAATCAGTATTTGGCAGATAACGGTAAAACTCCCATACAATGGTAAATAAGATACCCCCTATTCTGGAAGTCGGTGGTGTGCTGATTTCCTCTGAGATCCTGACCGAGCGCTTTTGCTGTGACTATGAGCGGTGCAAGGGCATTTGCTGTGTGGAAGGTGATGCGGGAGCTCCGGTGACCATGGGCGAGATTGCGGGCATCGAGGATGCCTTAGACTCCGTATGGGGCGACTTGTCAGCTTCAGCGCAGTCGGTCATTGACAAGCAGGGTGTTGCCTATACGGATAAGGACGGCGATCTGGTGACGAGCATCGTGAGGGGCCGGGACTGTGTGTTTACATGCTATGAGGGCGACAGCTGTCTGTGTGCTCTGGAACGGGCTTTCCGTAATGGGAAGACACGCTTCTGCAAACCCATCAGCTGCGCGTTGTATCCTATCCGCGAGAAGAACCTCGGCCAGGGACTTATAGGGTTGAACTATCACCGGTGGGCGGTGTGTCAGGATGCCGTAGAAAAAGGGAAGGCTCTCAACCTTCCCGTGTATCAGTTTCTGCGCGAGCCTCTTATCCGCCGGTTTGGTGAGGCCTGGTATGCGGAACTCTGTGAGGTGGCTAACCTTTTCGATACTCAGAAGGACTGACACCTATATGTTCTTTGAAGTACTTCCCCAGAAACGACTGGTTGGGGAAGTGCAGCTCGTCGCAGATTTGCTTGATGCTCTTGGTGGTGTTGCGCAGCAACACGCGTATTTCCAGTATGACATAGTTCTCAATCCACTCGTTGGGTGTTCGCTTGCTGACTTGCTTGACTACCTCATAGAGATGCTTGGGGGTGATGCAGAGTTCTTCGGCATACCATTTGACACGTCGCTCGGTGCGGAAGTTTGCCTCCAACAGGCGGATGAAGCGGGAAAAGATGTCGTCGGAGCGAGACTGAATGGTGGCTCTCGTCTGCTCTACGCGCCAGATGACATTGCTCATGTCGTAGAACATGGCTAACAGGAGGGCTTTCACCAGGTCGGTGCGGTAGTGATGTTGCGGGTTGGCCATCTTCTCACGGATGGTCTGGAAATAGTTAGAGTAGGTCTGAATCTCCATGGGGGTGAGACTGACCACGGGGTTGTTCATAGAAAAGAGGAGCAATGAAGAGACGTTTTTGACATTCTGTACGAAGTCATGATAGAAATCGGTGCTGACCATGATGCATAGGCACTCGAAGTCGCGCGTGGCCATGTAGTTGTCGATGATATGCCGTTCGGAGACGAACAGCAGGTCGCCGGGTTTCACCGTCTGTTTGCGGGTGTCGATGCTGTATTGTGCGCGGCCCTTCTTGCATAGCGCCATGAGGATGAAGTTCAAGCGGGTGGGATCCTTGGGGATGGGCGCATCGGTGATACGGTCGGTAAGCACCAGACCGTCTTCCATATATGATGCGTTTCCCCAGTGGCGGGCTTCTTTGAGACTGGCATCGATAATATTCTTGCTGTTTACCATGTCTTGACGGGGAGTGTTTGACCAGCTTTCATGTTGAATGTCTTACGCTGATGATTATATAGTAAGGTGACGGTGGCGTTCTTTTTGGCTTTAATCTCTGCACTGCGCACCATGCCTCCCTTCCACTCAAAGCTCACCTCGAAGCCGCCACGCGCACAGAGTCCGCTGACCTTTCCCTCGCTCCAGGCTTGGGGCAGGGCGGGGAGCAGTTCGATGATACTATGAAGTTTGGACGGTGTGTCGCTCTTCACCTGTGACTGCATGAGCATCTCGCAGACACCTGCTGTGCCACCGAAGTTGCCATCAATCTGGAAGGGTGGGTGAGCATCCATCAGGTTGGCATAGGTTCCACCGGCATGGCGTGTGCCAGGGCGTTGGTCATCCTGGGCATCGGTGAAAGAGAGCAGTTTGTGGTAAGTCTTATAGGCTTTCTCACCGTTCTTCAGTCGGGCCCATAGATTGATGCGCCAGCCGGTGCTCCAGCCGGTTGTCTCGTCGCCTTTCTGGAGGAGGGTCTGCTCTGCGGCTTTCAATAGCCGTTCACCGCTCAGGTGATGACCGGGGTAGAGTCCTATCAGATGGCTCTGATGACGGTGCTTGGGGTCTTTGTCCTGCCAGTCGTAGTACCATTCGTTCAGGTCGCCATCCTTGCCAATGGTATAGGGACGGAGGCGGGCGAGGGCTGCCTTGTAAGTGGCTACGGGATAGCCGCATGCAGAGCCAGCGGCACAGACATCCTGCAATAGCTCGCGGATGATGGCCAAGTCGGCCGTTGCCCCATAGCAGGTGACACCGTGGTAGCCTTTGTCCGTGATGTATTCATTCTCGGGTGACGTGGAGGGGGCGGTCATCAGTTCACCGGGCTTGTGGGGATTCTCGATGAGCCAGTTGAGACAGAAGTCGGCAGCACCCTTCATCAGCGGATAGGCTACATTCTTCAGATATTGTTTGTCGCGGGTGAAGAGATAGCGTTCCCATAGTGTCTGTACCAGCCAGGCACCGCCCATGTTCCAACAGGCCCACATCGGGCTCTCGCGGTTTTCGCCCACGGGGTTGGTCATGGCCCAGATGTCGGAGTTGTGGCTAGCGCACCATCCTTGTTCAACACCATAGAAATGGCGGGCAGTATGCCGTCCGTTTTCGGCCAAGGAACGGATGAAGTCATCCAGCGGCTCGGCCATCTCGGCAAGGTTGGCAGTGAAGGCGGGCCAATAGTTCTCCTGCAGGTTGATATTCATGGTGTAGTTGCCGCGCCATGGCGACCAGAGATAGGGAGTCCATAACCCTTGCAAGTTGGCAGGCACCCCCTTGGTGCGTGAGCAGCTGATGAGCAGGTAGCGGCCATATTGGAAATAGAGGTTCTCCAGGTAGCGGGAGCTCTCTTGTTGCTGTAGCAGCTGGTCGGTGGGTATGTTAGGTAGTGGCATTCCCAAGTCCAACTTCACGCGGTTGTAGAACTGCTGATAGTCCTGGATGTGTCGTCGACGCATCTCGGGGTAGGTGATGTTGACTGTGTGCCATAGTGCATCTTCTGCCTTTTCCAGGTAGGGTGCTGCCTCTCTGACGGGATGCTTGTCGAAGCCGTTGAAGCTGGTCTCATTGACTATATATATGATTGCCTCATGTCCCTGGGTGATGGTGAGGGAGGAGTCGGCACTTGTGACTTGTCCGTCAGTCACCACGCGGAGCATGGTACAGAAGTGGATGCTCTCCTGTGGGTCTCCCATGGCGTGACCAGTCATGGTCAGCTGGCTACGGTGGGCTTTTACCTGATGAGGTATCTGGGCGCTGAGTGCCAGTCGGCAGTTGACAGCCCCTTGCAGTCGGATGGCTATGAGGCGGTCGGGGTTGGAGGCGAGGTATTCGCGGGTGAAAGAAGCCCCGTTGCGGGTATAGCTATCACGAACTACCGCACTGTCGAGGGAGAGAGAGCGGTGGTAGGTGGTCACTTTGCCGGGGTTGAGGTCGATGAGCTGGAGGGTGCCGAGGGGTTGGTAGTGCTGTGAGTTAGGTCCTTGCAGATGGAGCTGCAGCGAGTCTGCTAAGGCATAGTCTTCGTTGAAGAGTGCCTTACGGATAGGCTGAAGCCATTCGTGGGCATCTTTCCCTATGTTCTTGTCTACGGGTTTGCCGGTCCACAGCGTGATGTCGTTCAGGTGGATCAGGCAGGTGTCCGTACCTCCATAGACCAGAGCTCCCAGCTTGCCATTGCCGATGGGCAATGACTCTTCGAAGTATCGGGCCGGCTGTTGGTACCATAGGAGCATGGCCGGCTGTTGGGCATAGAGTGCCAGCGAGCTGAGCAGGAACGAAAAAAAGGAGAACCATCGTGATTCTCCTTTCAGTATGTTATGCATCAATATTGGCATAAGTGGCATTTTTTTCGATGAACTGTCTGCGTGGTTCCACGTCATCACCCATCAGCATGGAGAATATCTCGTCGGCCTCAGCGGCATTCTCGATGGTCACCTGTTTCAGCAGTCGGTTCTCTGGGTTCATGGTGGTCTCCCACAACTGTTCAGGATTCATCTCACCCAGACCTTTGTAGCGCTGGGTATGAAGGGCTGATGCATTTTCGTCGCCGTCTACATACTTGTCGATGAAGGCCTGTCGCTGCTGGTCGGTATAGCAGTACTCCGAGAACTTCTTGTACGTACATTTATAAAGTGGCGGCGTAGCAATGTAGAGGTGCCCCTCTTGGATGACTTTCGGCATGAAACGATAGAAGAGAGTCATGATGAGCGTGTCGATGTGTGAACCATCGACGTCGGCATCGGTCATGATGATAATCTTGTCGTAGCGTAGCTTGTCAACATTGGCTTCGCGGTCTCCCTCACCATCCACTCCGAAGCGTACACCGATGCTCTGGATGATGTTCATCACCGATTCAGCCTCGAAGACGCGGTGCCACTGGACCTTCTCCACGTTCAGAATCTTACCGCGCAGAGGAAGAATAGCCTGGGTATGGCGGTCGCGACCCTGTTTGGCACTGCCGCCTGCAGAGTCACCCTCCACAAGGAATATCTCACACTTCATGGGGTCTTTCTCGGAACAGTCGGCCAACTTGCCTGGCAGACCGCCACCGGTCATAGGACTCTTGCGCTGTACACTCTCGCGGGCCTTGCGGGCTGCAATACGAGCTGTGGCGGCCAGCACCACCTTGTCGCAAATTATCTTAGCCTCTTTCGGATGTTCCTCCAAATAGTTGGCCAATGCCTCGCCAACAGCCTGCTGTACGGCACCTGCCACTTCGGAGTTGCCCAGCTTGGTCTTGGTCTGACCTTCGAACTGCGGCTCAGCCACCTTGATGGAGATGACTGCTGTCAGACCCTCGCGGAAGTCCTCGGGGGCTATCTCTATCTTGGCTTTTTCTATCTGCTTGCTAATCTGCGGGTCGTTGTCGGCATATTTCTTCAACGTACGTGTCAGTGCTGCACGGAAGCCAGCCAGGTGGGTACCGCCCTCAATGGTGTTGATGTTGTTGACATAAGAGTGGATGTTTTCGCTATAGTCGGTGTTGTACATCACGGCAACCTCGATGGGAATACCCTGCTTCTCTGTCTTAAGATAGATGACATCGTCCACCAGGTGGGTGCGGTGACGGTCGACATAGCGCACAAACTCCTTCAGTCCTTCCTTAGCGTGGAACACCTCAGGCTCCTTTACCTTGCCTTCCTCGTCGGGTCGGAGGTCGGTCAGCGTGATAGTGATGCCTGCATTCAGGTAGGCCAGCTCGCGCATTCGACGAGCTATGATATCGTACTTATACTCTGTTGTGGTGAAGATGCTGCCGTCGGGCCAGAACTGCTGCCGGGTACCCGTCTTGTCGGTGTCGCCTACAATCTTCACGTCGTATAAGGGCTTGCCCTTCTCGTATTCCTGCTGGTAGATATGTCCGTTGCGGAACACTTGTGACAGCATGTGGGTAGACAGTGCGTTGACACAACTCACACCCACGCCGTGCAGACCGCCTGACACCTTGTATGATCCTTTGTCGAATTTACCACCTGCATGAAGCACGGTCATGACAACCTCGAGGGCTGACTTGTGCATCTTCTCATGCTCGTCGACGGGGATACCGCGGCCGTTGTCCTGCACGGTGATAGAGCCGTCTTCATTGATAGTAACCTCGATATGTGTGCAGTAGCCTGCCATCGCCTCGTCGATAGAGTTGTCTACGGTCTCGTTGACCAAATGGTGCAAACCCTTTTCGCTGATGTCGCCAATATACATGGCGGGACGTTTGCGCACGGCTTCCAATCCTTCGAGCACCTGAATGTTGCTCGCGGAGTAATTTTGCTCTTGATTCAGTTGTTCTTCAGTCATTTCTTCTTTAATGCCTTAATAGGCTGCAAAATTACTAATTTTCTCGGACTTAAAAGAAAGAAAAGTGTTTATTTTTCTAAAAAACAAAAGGCCGCATCCCTATGGTTGGGAATGCGGCTTCTGTATGTGTGGTGTTTGTTCTCTTATCCCAGCTTGCTGATGTGCTGAGCGAGGCTCGACTTCAGGTTGGCAGCCTTGTTCTTGTGGATGATGTTGGTCTTAGCCAGCTTGTCCAGCATCTTCTGTACCTTAGGATACAGGGCGGTTGCCTCTTCCTTGTTAGTCATGGCGCGCAGCTTGCGGACAGCATTGCGCATAGTTTTTGCATAATAGTGGTTGTGTTCAGCCTTTTTCTTGTCCTGACGAATTCTCTTCAGGGATGATTTGTGATTTGCCATTTTAATTTAATGTTTTGTATGATGTTTAACTTAAAGCTTGTGGGTCTTGCGCCTCATGGGCTGCCCTGGGCGGGATGTCCTCTTGTGGAGAGCTACCCTCCGCCACCAATTCCTTGCGGGTAGCACTTGGCTGTGCAGATGGCGGATTTAATGGTAGTCCCTAGGAGAGTCGAACTCCTCTTTAGAGAATGAAAATCTCTCGTCCTAACCGATAGACGAAGGGACCCTGCTAATTTGCGATTTGCGGATATAGAATTTACAATTCTTGCCGTTCGTACGTAAAAGCGGGTGCAAAGGTACTGCTTTTTTTGTAATTAACCAAATTTTCTCAGAGAAAAATGTTATTTCGTTGTGATGAATTCAATTTTTATTCGTAACTTCTCCGAAGGAAAAGCTCAAATAAATTTGGCTTTTCGCTCGACTTTTCGTAACTTTGCGGTATGTTAGTGAAAACAGATGCTATAGTACTGCATTCGCTGAAATATGGCGAATCGCGCCTTATTGTCGATGTGTTCTCCCGGTTGGCAGGAAGGATCTCGTTGATAGCTTCGCTGCCCAAGAGTCCGAAGGCGAGGCTGAAGAAACAGTATTTCCAGCCTATGACCTTGTTGGAGGTTTCCTATGAGCAGCGGCAGCAGATGCAGCTGCAGCAGTTGAAGGATGCCCGTCTGTTGACGGCCTGGGCGACGATTCCGTTTTCACCTGAGAAATTGGCCTTGTCGCTCTTTACGGCTGAATTTCTGTATCATGCTCTGCGCTCGGAGCAGCAGGACGAAGCGATGTTCGACTATATCAGCGACTCGATGAAGTGGCTTGATGCCGCTCAGCAGGGCTTTGCAAATTTCCATCTTACATTTCTGATGCGGATGTCGCGCTTCTTGGGCCTTTATCCTAACCTGGTTGTGGGTGACGAGCAGGCAGGGTGGGAGGAGGACCGGCTGTCATCCTTGGTGTTCGACCTGCGGGAAGGCTGTTTCTCGACAGTGGCTCCCCTGCATCGTGACTTCCTGTTGCCCAACGAAGCCAGACTGATCCGGCTGATGATGCGAATGGATTACCCTACGATGCATCTCTACCGACTGTCGCGGCATGACCGTCAGCGTATTGTTGAGATACTGCTACGCTATTACCGCCTTCATATTCCCCAATTCCCTGAGCTCAAGAGTCTGCAGGTGCTGCAGGAACTCTGGGACTAAAGCAGGGGCGGCAGTTCGAAGAGATGGTTGGCATTGCTGCCTTTGATGAGGATGGTCATTCCCTCGGGCTTTTGTTGGCTGAGTGCTTGCTTCACCTCTTCCGTATTGCTAAAGGTACGATACTGACTATTTACCTTTTGGAATTCTTCTCCTACCAGCCATACCTCATCGAAGTGGGCTTCCTGTAACATGTCTATTACCTTCTGGTGCTCTTCTTCCGAAACACTGCCCAGTTCGCCCATCATGCCTAAGATAACCATTTTCTTGTCGGATTCAATCAATCGGAAGTTGTCGATGGCAGCCTTCATGCTCGACGGATTGGCATTATAGGCATCGACAATGAGGCTGTTGTGCTCCGTCTTCATCAGTTGTGAGCGGTTGTTGGTTGGTACGTAGTTCGACAGCGCATGGTTTATTTTCTCGAAAGCGATGTCGTTGACATAGCCAATGGTGATGGCCGCCAGCAGGTTGTCCAGGTTGTAGGCTCCGATGAGGTGGGTGCTTACCTCCATCCACTCGCTCTGGTATCCGGCATCGTGGTCTTGCTCGCGCCAGCGGAAGGTGAGGAACGGGTCGCAGCGTATCACCTCACCGCGAATAAGGATGTCTTCTGAATCGCTCTGTCCGTAGTAGTAGACATCGGGACTATTGCCCTGCTTGGTGCGCTCGCTGAGCATGCGCATCAGATGTTCGTTGTCCCTATTGACAAAGATGGGGCAGTCGTGTGCGCACAGGTAGTCGTAGAGTTCTCCCTTGGTGTTGCAGACCCCCTCAAACGAACCGAAGCCTTGCAGGTGGGCGCGGCCAACATTGGTAATCAGTCCGGAGGTGGGCTCTGCCGTGTCTACCAGTGTCTTGATGTCACCGGGGTGCGAGGCTCCCATCTCGACTACGGCAATTTCCGTATTGCTGTCGAGACGGAAAAGGGTCTTGGGTACTCCGACATCATTATTGTAGTTGCCTTCGGTTGCCATCACCTGATATTCTTCTGCCAATACAGACCGAATCAGTTCTTTGGTTGTCGTCTTCCCGTTGGTTCCGGTGATGCCGATGACGGGGATTGAATATTGGCGGCGATGCTCGCGAGCCAGTTCCTTTAAGGTCTGCAGACAGTCATCCACCAGAATGATGCGCTTGTCGGTCTGATATTCCTTCTCGTCGACTATGGCGAAGGCACAGCCCTTTTCGAGGGCCTGTTGGGCAAACTGGTTGCCATTAAAAGAGGCCCCTTTCAGTGCCAGGAAGATGCTGTCTTCCGGGCAGTAGCGTGAATCAGTAGTGATTGTGGGGTGTTGCTGATAGAGTTGATACAGTTCTTTTATATTCATGCTATAATCTCATGTGTTCTTAAAGCTAATGGTGGGAGGCTTGTCTCCTGCAGGCTTCTTGGGGCTGCTTTCTTTAGACCGATGACCGCTCTTGCCTTTTGTCAGAATGCTGTTTCTGGAGTTCTTCCGTACATAGCTGATGATATGATTGTTGAAAGCTTCCTCTTGGTTTTGCATAAATTTGATGCGTACCGGCAGGACATAGATCTTTTTCCTTACCTCGTCGCTCAGCCCTTCTATGTTTTGCAGGCGGGTGACATCTTTCTCAGTGGTGATGATACATTTGGGTTCTTCCATCGTAGCAAAGGTGTCATTGATGAGCTGGATATCCTTATGGTGGAACTGGTGGTGGTCGCTAAAGGTCAGGGGGTGGAGCTTGGGAGTCAACGGTGATAGGTCGTGTACCAGTTGCTCAGGCGATGCTATGCCGGTAAGCAGCAGCACATGTTTTCCTGACAGCTGTGACAGTGATGCGTCAGGCGAGCCTTCTGGGAAGACGGGCTTTAGCTCATCATATTCCAGGGTGGTGAAGTACAGCTGCTGATAGGGATAGAGACTCATTGCCCTGGTGATGACGCGATACTCCATGGGTTTAAGATTCTGTGGACATTTGGTTACGATGACAATGTCGGCACGGTCTTTACCGTCCAGCGGTTCGCGCAGTCGTCCTGCCGGCAGCAGTTTGTCGTAGATAATCAGTCGGTGGTAATCCACCAGCAGGATGTTAATCCCCGGTTTTACGTATCTGTGTTGGAAAGCGTCGTCTAATAAAACGACATCGAGTTGTTTGTCTTGCTCTGTGAGCTGTTCAATGCCGTGACAGCGGTTTTTGTCTACGGCAACCGTCACCTTGGGGAACTTCTGCTTCATCTGGTAGGGCTCGTCGCCTATCTGTGGCATGGTGGTATGGGCATTGGCTATCACGAAACCCGTGCTCTTCCGCTTGTAGCCGCGACTGAGTACTGCTACCCGGAACTGTTCCTGGAGCATGCCGGCCAGGTATTCTACATGTGGAGTCTTGCCAGTACCTCCTACAGTGATGTTGCCAACTGCAATGATAGGAATTTCGAAGGCCTTAGACTTCAGGATGCCGATTTCGAACAGCATGTTCCTCAGCTTGACTCCCAGTCCGTAGCACCAGCTGAACGGTAGTAGCCATTTGTTGATTTTGATGAAGTCGCCTTCCATATCTCCTGTTTTTTTATCTGTCGCCTTCTCTATTTTATAATAAGGTAATAGGGCAGTCGGGCCTGAATGGCATTCTGGCGGTTGATGTTCTTGATATAGGTGAACGGTTCGTAGTAGTCGCCCAAGGTGGCTTGCAGTTGCTCGTCCAGATAGTTTCCTTTGTCGGTAGCCATCTCAAGCAGTCCGTCAATCCAGCTGGGCGCAGCGGGATAGGCGGCAGTGTGGTATTCGCCAACCTTTGCCAACTGGGCTGCTTTAGCTACAGCCTTGTCCAGACCGCCAATCTCGTCCACCAGTTTGATTTTCAGAGCGTCGTTTGCCAGCCAGACACGTCCCTGAGCCACTTCCTCGATGGCGGCTACCGACTGCTTGCGACCGTCGGCAACGCGTTGGCGGAATAATTCATACCCTCTGCCAATATACTGCTCCAGCAGGGCCATCTCCTCTTCATTGAATGGACGGGCTATTGTGCCGAAGGCAGCATGCTTGTTGGTTTTCACCTCGTCGAACTTGACACCCAGTTTCTCGGTCAGCATTCCACTGAAGTCAGGGAACATGCCAAAGATGCCGATAGAACCAGTGATGGTCGTAGGCTCTGCCACGATATGGTTGGCAGCACAGCTGATGTAGTAGCCGCCGGAAGCAGCGTAGCCGCCCATCGACACCACTACAGGCTTCTTGGCCTTCAGCTGCATCACGGAATGCCAAATCTGTTCTGAGGCGTAGGCTGAACCTCCAGGCGAGTTCACACGCAGCACCACTGCTTTCACGTTGTCGTCGTTACTCAGCTCCTCAAGATCTTTGCAGACCCTGGTGGCCACGATGCTGTGGTCTTGGTTCAATGCGCTGCCGGTCTCTGAGTCAATGATTTCACCATAGGCATAGTAGACGGCAATCTCCTCTCCTTCAGCCTTCTTGCCTTTGACATTCTCCATGTCCGACAGGGTCAGCTGCTGGATCTTCTCGTCTTCGTCTATCTTCAGCAATTTCTTAATTTCGCCCTTCACCTCGTCGGTATATAACAGCTTGTCTACCAGCTTCATCTTGACATAGTCGTCCTGCTTGGCCAGTGTGACAAAACGGTCGGCATAGGCGTTCAGCGAGTCTGCGGGAATGTTGCGGCTTTCCGAAACATCTTTCAGCATCACCTGCCAGATGCCATTGATGTAGGCCGTCACCTGTTCGCGGTTGGGTTCGCTCATGCCGTCGGCTGTCATCGTTTCCGGGGCACTCTTGTATTTGCCCACCTTGCAGAGTTGATACTTCACGCCAAACTTAGCCAGCAGGTCTTTCAGAAAGTAAGGTGTGGCTCCCAGTCCGTGCCAGTCTACCATGCCTTGAGGATTGAGGAAAAGCTTGTTGGCAACACTACATATATAATAGGTAGTCTGTTCATAGGAGTCGGCATATGCTACAATCCACTTGCCGCTCTTCTTGAAGTCGAGCAGGGCCTCACGAATGGCATGGGCTGATGCCGGTGAGTCCGACAGGAACAGGCCGGCTTCGATATAGATGCCCTTGATGTTTTCGTCGTCTTTGGCTTTCTTGATGGCCGACAGGATATTGTCCAGCCCCAGGTTCTGCGATACTTGTCCTGTCAGCAGTCCGACGGGGTTGTCCTGTGCTCGCTCTTCCATGGTGCCTGAGAGCGACAGGACGAATACCGAATTGTCTTCCACTTTAGTACTGGCGGCAGAGGATGCAGCCAGTCCGACTAAGGAAATCACAGAAAAGATTCCCACTATTACCGTCAGCAGGACAATACCAGTGACAGTTGCCAAAACATATTTCAGAAAGTCTTTCATATTGTAAAGATGTATGTTCTATACATAAATTGGTGCAAAGTTAAGCATTTTATTCTGAACTTCCAAATTCTCAGACTGCCAAAGTGTCAGTTTTGCCGATTTGGCACGCTTTTAGCTATCTTGAGGGCATAAAAGTAACAACAAACAAGTATTAACATATTAATTTAAAAGAATTATGAACATCAAACCATTAGGAGACCGTGTGCTGGTATTGCCCGCACCGGCAGAAGAGAAGATTGGGGGTATCATCATCCCTGACACAGCAAAAGAAAAACCCCTTCATGGCACTATCAAGGCCGTTGGTCAGGGTACGAAAGATGAAGAGATGGTCCTGAAGGCAGGCGATGAAGTGCTGTATGGCAAGTACAGCGGCACTGAGTTGGAGTTTGAAGGAGAGAAGTTCCTGATGATGCGCCAGAGTGATGTGCTTGCTGTAATAGAGAAATAATTAAAATAAAAAATTAAAGAACTATGGCAAAAGATATCAAATTCAATATTGAGGCCCGCGACTTGTTGAAGAACGGTGTGGACCAGTTGGCAAATGCAGTAAAGGTGACGCTTGGCCCGAAGGGTCGTAACGTAGTGATTGAGAAGAAGTTTGGTGCTCCCCAGATTACCAAGGACGGTGTGACCGTAGCCAAGGAGATTGAGTTGGAGGACAAGTTCGAGAACACTGGTGCCCAGCTCGTTAAGAGCGTGGCATCGAAGACGGGCGATGATGCTGGTGATGGTACGACCACAGCTACTATCCTCACTCAGAGCATTGTCACCGAGGGTCTGAAGAATGTCACCGCTGGTGCCAATCCCATGGACTTGAAGCGCGGTATCGACAAAGCCGTCAAGGCTGTTGTAGGCTTCATCCAGGAGAATGCTGAGAAGGTAGACGACAACTACGACAAGATTGAGCAGGTGGCTACTGTCTCAGCCAACAACGACGAAGAGATTGGTAAGCTGTTGGCCGACGCTATGCGTAAGGTGTCCAAGGACGGTGTCATCACCATTGAAGAGTCGAAGAGCCGTGATACCCATATCGGTGTGGTTGAGGGTATGCAGTTCGACCGTGGCTATCTGTCGGGCTATTTTGTAACTGACTCGGAGAAGATGGAGTGTGTGATGGAGAATCCTTACATCCTCATCTACGACAAGAAGATTTCTAACATAAAGGACTTCCTGCCCATCTTGCAGCCTGCTGCCGAGAGTGGCCGTCCCCTGCTGGTGATTGCCGAGGATGTAGACTCTGAGGCTTTGACCACGCTGGTTGTCAACCGTCTGCGTGGTGGCCTGAAGATTTGTGCTGTCAAGGCTCCTGGCTTTGGCGACCGTCGCAAGGCTATGCTCGAAGATATTGCTACCCTGACCGGTGGTGTGGTCATCAGCGAGGAGAAGGGCCTGAAGCTCGAGCAGGCTACGCTTGAGATGCTGGGTACCTGCGATAAGGTGACAGTCTCTAAGGACAATACTACGATTGTCAATGGTGCAGGCGACAAGCAGGCTATACAGGATCGCATTGCTCAGATCAAGAAGGAGATAGAGCTCACAACCTCTTCTTATGACAAGGAGAAGCTGCAGGAGCGTCTTGCCAAATTGGCAGGCGGTGTGGCAGTGCTCTATGTCGGTGCCAACAGCGAGGTGGAGATGAAGGAGAAGAAGGATCGTGTTGACGATGCTCTCTGTGCCACCCGTGCAGCCATCGAGGAAGGTGTTGTTGCCGGTGGTGGTACGACCTATATCCGCGCTCAGCAGGCACTGGCCAATCTGAAGGGCGACAATGCTGACGAGCAGACGGGTATCAACATCATCTGCCGCGCCATTGAGGAGCCCTTGCGCCAGATTGTATGCAATGCAGGCGAAGAGGGTGCCGTAGTGGTACAGAAGGTTCGCGAGGGCAAGGGCGACTATGGTTACAATGCCCGTCTCGACAAGTATGAAGACCTGCGCGAGGCTGGTGTCATTGATCCTGCCAAGGTGGCTCGTGTGGCTCTGGAGAACGCTGCTTCTATCGCAGGAATGTTCCTCACCACAGAGTGCCTCATTGTCGACAAGCCTGAGAAGGAACCCGCTATGCCGATGGGTGGAGCCCCGGGCATGGGTGGAATGATGTAATTTGCAACCTCAAGATGTCAAAAAAGTAGGTGTCGGCTCTAAAAGGCTGACACCTTCTTGATTTAAATCAAAAACGTATTCACTTTTTTCATGAAAAGCTTGCATCGAGTCGGAAAAGTTTCTAACTTTGCATCGTGAAAAGGGAAATACTTTGAGTTTTATACGCAAATTTAACAGAAAAGAGATATTTTTGATTTGTTTTAGTAGATTAGTTTTTAAGTAGTTTGTTTTAGGAACCGGATGTCGTGAGGACAACCGGTTTTTTTTTTGTTTCAGTTTGGAAATTTCCCGATAAATGTGTACTTTTGTAGCGTGATGAGAAAAATGTGCGCTATGCTATGCTTGTTGCTGTCACTCTGTGTGTCGGCTCAGCAGTACCGTCCTGAGGGGCGTTCCTTTGTGTGTGTGAACGGTCAGAACCGCTTCTCCCGTATGCTCTACGGTAGTGACTTACGGTGGTGTGTGGCTACCAGCGACCGTCCTGTGTTTGCCGTTTATAGTCAGCACGATAGCTGCCAGATTCAGATGCGCCTTCAGGGTGTGCGCCTGGACGAGGCCGACTATTGTGAGTCGCGCTATCAGGATGGCATGCGCAGTTATGTGGTGCGCCATAAGGGATGGGGAGCCAAGGCGGTGGTCCGGCTGAAAGTGGTGGCTGCTCCCACTTCCCGTCAGGCTTTCTGGCGTTTCCGTACGGAGGGCTTCGAAGGTACGCTGCAGTTGGATGTCAACATACTCAAGGGCCAGCAGAAAGTGCGGCAGCTGCAGAAGTCGTTCGAGGATGAAGTGTTCGTTTCGTACGACTCTACCGCTGCAGATATTGCCCTTCGTGCCGATGATCGTTTCGATGCAGCAGAGGAAGCTGTCACTCGGTTGGCATCACGACTCGAGTTCAACACTCCCGATGCTTATGTCAATGCCCTTGGTGGGGTGTTGTCGGTGGCTGGTAATGTTAATAATAAAGTCAAAAATGTATCTATCGCTGATGATTTATGGTGGCATTGCCGCTATGATGTGGATCGGGCTTACCTGTTCCGCCTATGGCCCCAGCTGAAAAAACAGTTGTCGGCTGTCGACACCTCCTCGGTTTTTGTGACCCGCGAGGCCGCACGGCACTATCGCAACCTGATGCTGGCGGCCCATATTGCAAAAGTCATCGGTGAAGACGGGGCTCCCTATCAGGCAAAGGCTCGTGCTTTTCTGTCGGCTCTTCATGGTAAGCTGTGGCTTCACGACCGTCGCCACTGGGCGGAGCGTCAGGATACGGCGGGGCTAAGGCGGTTGCACCCGAGTGCAGCCTTATGGAGCATCTATACCCCCATCGACTGTGGGGCATGTACTCCTGAGCAGGCCTACTGGGCTACGAAATATGTAGAAGCCGAGATACCCCATATCCCTGTAGCCGGAACCAGCCTGAGCACTCTTTCCACCACCTCCTGGATGCCTTATTCCCCGGGAATGAATAATGTGCAGCCTGCTCAGGTGATGCTGATGTCGCTGGCCTATTTTCAGGCTGGCCGCTCAGATGAGGGTTACCAACTGCTGCGTGCCAATCTGCTCGACCAGCTCTATGGCAGTTTGTCGCCTGCCAGCTTCGGAGCATATAGCCAGTACGATGCTGCCCAGGGAGCCACCTACGAGGATGACGGGGCCTGCAGGACTGCGGCAGAGCGGGTCTTGACAGAAGGACTCTTCGGCATCCGTCCTGATGGTTTGCAGGGCCGCTGCATCATCCGGCCAGGGTTCCCCGAAGCGTGGGACTCAGCCAGCATACGCACCCCCTATGTGTCGTATCGCTACCATCGTATGGGCAACGAGGCCGTGTATGAGGTGACACAGCATCTGCGCCAACCTCAGAAGATTGTCATCCGTCAGAACCTCGGACTGGGTCGCTATCGAGATGTGGAGGGTACGGCAAAGCAGCATCAGGTGATTCGTGTCAAACTGCCGATACCACTTCCGGAAGTGCGGCTGGTGGACGCTCATGCCGTTGCGGACGAAACTGCCTGCTGGAGCGATGAACCTACCTTCACGGACAAGTTCCACAAGCAGAACATTTCGCGTTATCTTAATGCCAGCATCACCGATTTGCCTGCTGCCTTGCAGATTGACGATGCAGTATTCCGCTCGCTCATTGACAAGGACGAGTTCGTGATGATGGGGGTACCCTTCCGTACCACTGCCGAGGGCGCTAACGTCGCCTTCTGCTCACTCTCCAGCGCCTACCCCGACTCGCTCACCATCCCTCTCGGAGGCAGTGCCAGTCAGGCGTGGCTGCTGTTGGCCGGCACCACCAACAGTCAGGAGAGCCGCATTGCCAACGGCCTGGTAGTGGCACAATATAAAGACGGTACGGCAGACACCCTCCAGTTGGTCAATCCCGACAACTGGTGTCCTATAGACCAGGATTATTATATCGACGGCAAAGCATTCCAGGCAGCTCAGCCGCGTCCCTATCGTGTCAGTCTGGCCACCGGACGGGTGAGCCGCAACCTGGGAAAGGCTCTCGGCATTCAGGGCGTTGCTCCCCGGCTCATTCCAGGTGGTGCTGCTACGATGCTCCGCATGCCGCTGAACCGCCGCAAGCGTCTGCTCTCGCTCTCCCTGCATGCGCTGAGCAATAATGTCATCGTCGGGCTCATGGCCGTCACCCTGCAGTAAGATTACAATTCAGGAATCCTGACAATATGGGATGCTCCTTTATTTGACTGAATTAACTTGGGAATAATATGTAGGATGTGAACATGGAATTATTGATGATGGTGTCACTGACCTGTCCCCTGACATCTTTCAGGATGATACCGGCCACAGCGATACCCCTCAGGGCATCGGCCACATCGATTCGGGTGTTGAGGAGTTTGCGGGATTTATACATCTTAATTCGTCTGTGAGAGTTCAAAATGGAAAGGCTTGTCGAAATGCCGACGGGAATAGTAAGTGACGGATGGATGCTTCAGATCCATCACCATTGTCCATAATGTACCACCTACGATGGCACCTTTCTCTGGAAGCTGTGTTACCGATGTGATAGCCTTTGTCAGCTGCTCTTCACTCATCACACCGCCAGTCTTGTTGTATTGCTCCATCAGTTTTTCGTGACGATGGTCTCCCTCATGGAGTCCCACTTCGAACTTTTCTTTGCACAGATAGTGGTTCGTCACAAAGGGCGACTCTGTTACCACCATCCTGTTGTCAACATATTCCACAGCCACACTTCTGCCCGTAGCATCAGCCATAGAGAAATGATAGGCAGAACCTGGGTCAGAATTCATGTCGATACCACGAAGCAGCTCCAGTGCTTCTTTTACATTGGCTGCATTTTTAAGTAGATATTGTACGGCTGAAGTGGTGGTAAGGTCAGGCTTTGGGGTATCCTGCTTGGTCACCACCTTGTCGCCAGCATCGAGCACAGCAATAGCAAGACCTTTCTCATTGA
>CAMNPM010000044.1 GCA_946548065.1 uncultured Prevotella sp.
CTTTTATCTTCTCAATGAGCGGCGCATTCGAATCGTGTCCGTAACTTAGGAATATCTTCATATTCTTCATTTTGACGGCGTAAAGATACGAATAATTTTCGAAAACAATAAGCGAAATGCTGCCGAAAGTGCAAAATTTTGATAGATTCGGCACTGTTTCAAGAATATTTGTGATTCACGACCTATCCTCATTCAGTGAGATAAGTCCCTTGCCTATGCTACGCCTAAGGTACGCCTATGCTATGCCCTTGCCATCTTACAACTGTTCACCCCAACTTCGCTCCGCATTCCGGACAGAACTTGGAGGTGCCGTCGGTCTTGGTGCCGCAGTTGGTGCAGAACTTGTGGGTGCCGGTGGAGGCAGAGGCGAAGGATGATGCGGCGGCAAATGATGATGCCCTTCCTGCAATGGCTTGCTCTGCCAGTGCCAAAGCGCGGTCGTCGAGGGAGGACTGCTCGACCAATCCCCAGATCTGGGTGATGAGCACGGGCCAGAAGAAGAGCATAGAGATGACGGTGGGGATGGCTTGCTGACCATAGATACCCACGTTAGCATCGAAGAGCACACCGTCGGTCTGAGGAATGAGGGTTACCTTCAGGGCAGAACGCATACCCAGGACGGCCTTAAACAGGTTGCCCTTGGTGATGCTGATGTCCTTACCGCCACTCATCAGCGTATCTACCTTTACCTCAAACCCGTCGCGCACAAAGTCATTCTGTATAGCCTCTGCAATGGCATTAATCTGCGAGGGGTGCGCTGCCAACAATTTCTTTTTGCTATATGTTGCCATAATTCATCCGATGTTTTGAAGTTCATACTGATGGTAAATGACTGAAAGAACATTGGTTTCAGCAAAGAGTCGTTTTACCAGCAATTGGTCCTCTTCGCTAAAACGGTTCTCTACTTCATGGAGCAGGTCGATGACGCGGTTGGTCTGCTCACGCAACTCATCACCGGTCACCACCCCGTCTGCCATGATTTTCTGAAACGACGGCTCCTGGGCTATCATCTCGTCGATGTCGATAAATCCTTGTTCGTTGAATATCATATCCAAAAAAGTTTAAAGGTTCAAGAGTTTAAGAGTTCAAAGGGGCACCGCAGTTACGGCAGAAACGCCAGCCTTCCTCAACAGCACTGCCACATCGTGGACAGGTACGACCAGATGGGCTATCCATCGTTCCGCCATTCTTGATCATCCGATATTGCTCACTCTCTCCCCACTTCAGAATCTCCCGCACACGGACGGCGGAGAAAGGATGGTCGAGACCAGCTATCACAGCGAGTTGCAGGGTTTTGTTCCACAGCCCGTTGTTCTGTATCTTGTCATATTCGTCAGCCTGTTGAGCCCACTCCTTCAGGTCAATCTGCGACGTGATACTCTTAGGACCGCCAGACAACCGTGCCATCGTACTGGCCACCACCTCAGGTGAAGTGATGATGCTCGCAGCACGGTCAGCAGACAGTTCGCTCTTGCGGTACCAATAGAGCAGCGCATATTGGATAGGGGTAGCAAGCGTTCCCAAAACTCCCAGATTAGCCAGTCCACTACTAATCCATTGCGCCACGGTATGATAGAGCACATGGCGACAAAGGATATGTCCGCACTCATGGGCGAGAATGGCATCCAGTTCCTCGTCGCTCATCATCTCTACCAAACTCGAAGTGACAGTGATGTAGATGCGTGTGTCGCCTGAAGTCCAGGCATTAGGCACGGGATTCATCTGGAGATAGAACTCCGGCTCCGAGATGCCCAAACGCCTGCAAATAGGAGGCAGATGACGGTAAATCTTTGGCAACTGCCGTTCCGACAGCCGTATGGTGGATGCCATGTTCACGCCATACTGTAGGTTCTCGATGCCAATGGCCAGGATTTTCTTGACCAGTGCCGAGAAGCCGGGGATTCCCTCCATCTGACGGAGTGCAGCAGCATCTTCAGGATGTATAAAATCGGAAGGTTTCATATCGGTTATTAGTAATTTTGGCCGTAAAGATACTAAAAAATCTGCAAGATTAAATAACAAAACGACAAAAAAATGACAAACAAGCTCCTTTTTGCCATTTTTAGTGTCAATTTTGTGTATTTTTTGATTGTTCAGACGAGCGTGTGCTGGTCGAAGTATTGCTGCACGTCGTCCTTGTAGGAGTCGGAGATGGGTATGTACTCGCTGCCGAAGACGATACGGAAGCGGTCGACACTCTGGGCTTTCGACATGTGTACGATGTAGGAGCGGTGGGTGCGCAGAAATTCCGGGTGCGGCAGGTATTCTTCGAACTTTTTCATGTTCATGAGCGACATGATTTTCTGTCCGTCGGCCAGGTAGATGCGCACGTAGTCCTTCAGCCCTTCGACGTAGAGGATGTCGTCCAACGAGACGCGTATGAGCTTATAGTCGCTCTTGACGTACATGAAGCGGTCTTGCGCATAGGTCTGCTGCTTCTGGGTGACGGTGTAGTAGTCGAGTGCCTTGTTGGCAGCGCGCAGAAAGTCTTCGTACGAGATAGGTTTGAGCAGGTAGTCGAGTGCATTCACTTTATAGCCTTCTATGGCATACTGCTGGAAGGCGGTGGTGAAGATAATCTTTGTCTCGGCAGGCAGGATCTTGGCAAACTCGATGCCGCTCAGCTCGGGCATCTGTATGTCGAGGAACAGCAGTTGTGCTGGATTCTCGCGCAACTCCTTCATGGCTTCAAGGGCAGAACCGTAGGTTCCTATCAGGCTGAGAAACGGGGTCTTCTCTGCATAGCTTTTGAGCAGTCCTGCTGCCAGGGGCTCGTCGTCGATGATGGCGCAATTGATGGTCATATTTTTTCTGTTTTTGTTGTTTGGTTATGTTGTCTTGTTTATTCCGAAGTTTTGTTAAAAATGGTGATGCGTGAGGTGTACACCTTCTGGTCTGCGCTCACTGATTGTGTCCACTTGTACCGCCCTGGATAGGCCAGTTCGAGACGCCTTTGCACCTGGTGCAGGCCTATGCCATGTCCGCTGTGGTCGTTGGCCGCCTTGGGATGGTTCGAGTTCTGGATGTCGCAGACGATGGTTTGTGAGTCGGACTCCAGACTGATGTGGATGAAGGAGGGCTCTGTGGGGCTCACTCCGTGCTTGAAGGCGTTTTCCACCAGCGAGATGAATATCATGGGAGCCACGGGCTGTTGGTTGTTGGCTATCGAGAATTGGCAGTCTACCTGCACAGACTGGGGCAGGCGGATGCGCATCAGACTGACGTAGTTCTGTAGGAACTCCACCTCGTCCTTCAGCGGGATGGTGGGCTGTTCGTAGTCGTAGAGCACGTGACGCAGCAGCTTCGAAAGCTCCTGTATGGCCTCCTGCGCCTTGGGTGCATCGAAGGCGGTGAGGGCATAGATGTTGTTCAGCGTGTTCAGCAGGAAATGCGGATTGATCTGGTTGCGCAGCGTCTTCAGCTCCGCCTCTGTGCGGGCTGCTTCTCCCTCGCGCCAGATGCGCTCATTGTGCTGCCATTGCCAGGCCAGCGCGATGGCCGTGCCTACGGCGGCAAAGATGCCCAGGTTGACGATGTCGCGCAGGATGAAGAACAGCTCGTAGATGCCTTCGGTCTGCGGCTGCGGGGTGGAGGGGTGGTGGTAGAGCTGCACGTAGAGTATCATCCAGTAGTGCAGTGCCACGCCAAGGCTTACCACGAGCAGCAGGTTGATGAGCATGAAGAAACGGTGGCGGCCAGCCACAAAGAAGCGCGGTGTGAGCCATTGGTAGTTGGCATAGAAGACCACCATCATGAGCAGGGGCGTCATGCAGCTCATGAGGTACTGAGCCAATGTGACACCCTGCCCCCTCATGAAGGTGAGGGGCGACAGGAACATATAGGCCCAGAAGGCCAGGTGCAGAAACAGTTTCAGCTTCTTGTTGCTCCTGATCTCCTCTGTCTTTTCGATTTTTTTACTCATGGCGGATGGCTTCTATTGGGTCCATGTTGGCTGCTTTCTGTGCAGGAATGTATCCGAAGAGTACGCCAATGCAGACGCACACCAGGAACGACACATAAATGCTCCATGCTGGTACGCTGGAGGGCATGCCGAACGAGCTTAGCCCTGCGCTGGCCGAACAGCCCACGAAGATGCCGATGAGTCCGCCCGTGACGCTGATGAGCACCGACTCGATGAGGAACTGCATCGAGATGACGGGTCCGGTGGCTCCTACAGCCATTCGGAGGCCTATCTCCTTGGTGCGCTCTGTCACCGATACGAGCATAATGTTCATGATGCCTATTCCTGCCACCAGCAGCGAGAAGGCTGCGGCCACTACGAGGATGAGTGTCACGGTGTCCATGGTTGACGACATGGTCTCCATCATCTCCGCCTGCGAGCGGATGGTGAAGTCGTCTACGGCCTCGCCCTTCAGCTTGTGGCTGTTGCGCAGGGTCTGTGTCAGCTCTTCGATGGCATTGTCCGACAGTTCTTCAGTGACTGCCGAGCAGACAATGCTCGAGAGCCATGTCTGTGCGGCTATGCGCTTCATCACCGTGGTGTAGGGGGCTATCATCACGTTGTCCTGGTCCATGCCCCAAGAGTTGTAGCCCTTCGACTTCAGCACGCCCACGATGCGCATGGGGATTGACTTGAAGCGGATGGTCTTGCCTATCGGGTCGGTATGCTCGCCAAACAGCTCGTTGACGATGGTCTGGCCCACCACCACCACCTTGGCGGCTTTCTTGATGTCCTCATCGGTGAAGCACTCGCCGTCCTCTATCACCCATTGTTTGATGTCCAGGTAGTCGGTAGACTCGCCGTACATCGATGTCGTAGTGTTGTTGTTGCCATAGATGACCTGTCCGGAGGCGGTTACTTCGGGTGATACCTTCGTCACATATCTCTTGTCGCGCAGGATGGCTTCGTAGTCGGCAATCTTCAGCGTCTGCATGGCTGAGGGATCCTGGCGCACCCCCCCTCGCATGTCGGCACCGGGACGGATGGTGAGCAGGTTGGTACCCATGGTCGACAGCTCCTGTCGGATGCTCTCCTTCGAACCCTGTCCGATGGCCATCATGATGATGACCGCTGCCACACCGATGATGATGCCTAACATGGACAGAAAGGAGCGCATCTTGTTGTTGGCCACAGCCTTCAGGCTTACTTTGAAAAGATTGGTGATGTTCATCTTTTGTTATTTACTATTTTCTATTTACTATTTACTTTCAACACTTCAGTCGTCTTGTGGCTTAGGCAAGGCGGCCAGGGCATCAGCTGCCGACTTGATGTTCGTGTTGACCGTGTCCTCGCGAATTTTACCGTCGCGCAGGTTGATGTTGCGCGATGAGTACTCGGCAATCTCAGGGTTGTGGGTCACGAAGATGATGGTGTGGCCCTGGCGATAGAGCTGCTGAAACAGCACCAGCATCTCGAACGAGGTTCGCGTGTCGAGGTTACCAGTTGCCTCATCGGCCAGCAACACCGCAGGATTGTTCACCAGTGCGCGGGCAATGGCCACACGCTGCATCTGACCTCCTGACATCTCGTTGGACTTGTGCATCAAGCGGTCGCCCAGCCCCACGGCCTGCAGGGCCTTGACAGCTGCCTCACGACGCTGACGAGCGTCGTACTTGTTGTTGTACATCAGCGGCAGCTCCACGTTTTCTACCGCTGTCGTCTTGGCCAGCAGGTTGTAGTTCTGGAACACGAATCCTATCTTCTGGTTGCGCAGATGGGCGCGCTGGGTCTTTGACATCGTACGCACGGAAATGCCATCCAGGAAGTATTCGCCACTGGTGGGGGTGTCGAGACAGCCCAACTGGTTGAGTAGGGTAGATTTGCCGGAGCCCGATGTACCCTGGATGGTGACAAACTCGCCCTCGTAAATCTTGAACGAGACACCCCTTAAGGCCTTTACCGTCTCAGAGCCAACCTGGAAGTAGCGCTTTACGTTCTGCAGTTCAATGACTACTTTTCTTTCTTCCTCCATTATTTCTTTTGCTGTTGGTTGCCTGACTTGTTGTTTCTTGGATGCGGCATGAATGGGTTCTGCGCCTGCTGACCTTGTTGATTCTCACCACCTGAGACGCTGAGGTCGGTCAGCACGTCAGTACCTTCGCCAATACCGCTTATAATCTCTGTTAACATTCCGTTCGAGGTGCCAATAGTCACTGCGTGAGCCTTGAACACGTTGCCTTCCATGGTCCATACCTTTTGGGGAGCATCAATGTCAGCTATCTGTTGACCTTCTTTCAGCAGTGCTTGGTTGGGCTCGAAGCGCAGTGCTTTTGAAGGTACGGCCAATACGCCAGTCTTTTCTAACGTAAAGATGGTGACGTTGGCCGTCAGTCCCGGCATCAGCTTCAGGTCTTTGTTGGGTGCGGAGATGACCACCTGATAGGTCACCACGTTGCTCGATGTGGTGGCTTGCTGGCGCACTTGGGTCACCTGACCTTCAAAGCGGTCGTCTGGGAAGGCATCGACAGTGAACGACACACGCTGGCCTTCTTTGACACCGCCAATGTCTGCCTCGTCAATGTCGGCAATCACGCGCATGTCTGTCAGGTCCTTGGCGATGGTAAACAGCTCAGGGGTGTTGAACGAAGCTGCCACCGTCTGACCTTCCTCTACGCTCTTCGACAGCACCACACCGTCGATAGGGCTGGTGATGGTGGCATAGCCCAGGTTGGTCTGTGCCTTCTGCACACTCTGTTTGGAGGTGGTCACCGCCTCACGGGCCTTCTGATACGACAGCAGGGCGTTTTCGTAGTCGTTGGCTGATACCAACCCCTTGTCGTAGAGGGTCTTATACCTATTATAGTTAGCCGTTTCATAGTTCAGTGTGCTCTGTGCGCTGCTCAGGTTGGCCTTGGCGGTGTTCAGCTCGCTGATGAGGTTGGTCTTGTCGAGCTCAGCGATAACCTGGCCTTTCTTCACCACCGAATTGTAGTCAACGTAGAGTTTCGACACGATGCCACTGACCTGCGTACCTACGGTGACGCTGGTTACGGGTTCGATGGTGCCAGTAGCCGTAATCGATGTGCTGATGTCTTGTCGTGTAACCTTGGCCGTTTCGAAATCGACCTTCTCCTCTTTCTTGCCGCCCGACATAAACCAGGCTATAAGGGCTATCACCACGAGGGCTCCTGCGCCCCACCAAATCTTCTTGTTCTTCATCTCTCTCTCGTTTTTATATTCTCTAAACTCTCAACTAAATCTTCATGGTCTCGCCCCGATAGAACTTGAGCATCTGCTGGTTCAGGATAGTGGTATACTTCGACTGGAGCTTGTTCTGCTGTGCCTGCAGCAGTTTGTCCTTGCCCGTCATCAGTTCCACGATGTTTTTCAGACCCAGTTGGAACTGCTCCTGCAGCAGGTCGAAGGAGGCTTGCTCGCTCTCGACACTCAATAGCGCACTGCGGAACTTCTGCTGGTTGCTATGAGCATCGAGCCAGTATTTCTCGATGTCGCTATACACTTTCTTCTGCTTCTCCTGGAGAGCCAACTGATTTTCCAACTGGCTGATGCGGGCCTTGTTAACGGCTGTGCGTGCCTTGCGCTGGTCAAAGATGGGAATACTGAGCGAGGCACCTATCTGGGTGTTGAAGTTGACCTTCATCTGGTTGCCCCATCCCTTGTCGCTCAGCGAGTTGGTGCTCGTCAAGGCACCGCCGGTCAGCTTCAGCGTAGGCATCCAGCCTGCTTTTGCTATTTTCAGCTGCAGGTCGCTCGACTTCAGACTCAGCTCTGCATTCTTAATCTCTGGACGCTGCAACAGTGCTGCTTCGTAGACGCTGTGCATGGAGGGAATCTCTTGCAAGGCCTGCTCGTCGGTCAGCGTTGGAATCTCGATGTCAAACTCTTCGGTGGTCAGCTCCAGCAGCTGCTTCAACTGTAGCCGGTAGTTGGCCAGTTGCGACTCGGCCTCCACCACGTTGTATTCGTCTGTGGCACGCTGGGCTGAGAGCTGGGCAACCTCAGCCTTTGACATCTTGCCTACTTCCAGCATCGTCTTGCCGCGTTCTTCGTTCTTGCGACTGGTCTCCAGACTCTGACGCCTCACGTCGATGGCTTCAGTCTGATACAGGATCTGCACGAACAACTGGGCTATCTTCTCTTGAATGCTGTTTGCTGTCTCCTGAGCTGTCAGTTCTGCCTGTTCTTCGCTCACGCGGTTCAGCTTCACCTGATTGTGGTTCTGGTTGCCGTTCCATACTGTCCATGAGGCATTGACATTATAGTTGCCATTCCACGAGGTCTTTTCTGTCTTCATGTCCACCTGTCCGTTGGTAACCGTGATGGATTCGGCATCAGTCCACGGGCGATAGCCCAGGGTTTGTGTAGTCGATGCACTCAGTGAAGGCAGCAGGGCGGCCTTCGACTGTTTCAGCGTCTCAGTGGCCGTGCGGATGCCAAGCTCCGATTTCTTCAGACTGATGTTGTTCTCAATGGCATAGTTGATGCAGTCTTCCAACGTCCACTTTTTTTGAGCAGATGTACTAAGGCTGATCATGGCTGCCAATAATACGATAGCTTTTTTCATATTCGTTGTTATTTATTAAAGTTCTCTTGTTAGACGCGAGCAACACTACAAAATGTTGCATTTTGACGATGCAAAGGTAGATATTATCGATGAAAATAAAAAATAAGATAGACATCTTTGCTTGGTTAGTAGAAATAAACAGGCAATTCTTCGATGAGAATTGCCTGTTTAACGATTTTTTTATGTTTCTGCGATAACGCTTTGCTACTATGTCAGTTTTCAGCACCCTTTTGTCTGCGCTTGGCGAAGGTCTTGATGACAAAGTAGACTACCGCCAGGGCCACGAGGCCAAGTATAATCAGCTTGATATATTCTGCATACTCCGTTATCTTCTCGTCAAGCTGATCTTCAGGTACGATGGCATGCAGATACCATCCAAGTGCAGCGAGGATGCTGTGCCATACGCCTGCTCCGATGGTGGTGTAAAGCAGGAACTTCCAGTAGTCCATACGTGCCAATCCTGCGGGTATGGATATCAGGTGGCGGATGCCGGGAATGAGTCGTCCTGTCAGTGTTGCTACGATACCGTGCTCGTCGAAATAGCGTTCACTCTTCTCTACTTTCTCCTGATTCAGCAGGCACATCTTGCCCCAGCGGCTGTTGGCGAAACGATAGATGACGGGGCGACCTACGTAGAGTGCCACGACATAATTGACGGTAGCTCCAAGATTGGCTCCCAGGGTGGCAGAGAGGATGACCAGCCATACGTCAAGCTGGCCGCTGGCAGCGTGGTAGGCTGCGGGCGTGACAACAAACTCGGAAGGTACGGGGACTACAGTACTCTCGAGCATCATCAGGAAGAAGATGGTACCGTAATTCAGGTTGGAGAGAAGAGAGGTTAGAAAATTCATCGGTGTCAATTATTCGTTTGTCGTGTCAAAGTTGTCCTTCGTATATATGCTTACTGTGTCGAAATGCTCCTTCAGATAGTCGTAGTATTGCGTGACGGGTAAGTCGTCTGGGAACAGGTAGCCCATCACCATACGGGTGTCGGCAGGATTGGCTTCCGCCGCCTTCTTCAGGTAATCCAGGCATTCTTTCTTGTTGCGGAGCTCCCAGCAGCAGAGTGCCATGTAGGCATAGCCCTTGGTAAAGCCTTGGTCGACATAGGCAGCAAAGAACTGCTTCATCATCATGTAGGCTGCGCTGACATAGTGGTTGTCGAAGAGCGAGGCGATGATGCGCAGAAAGATGTTGGGGTCGTTTTCGCTGTCAATGATGGCTTGTCTGAAAGCACGCTCTGCTTCCTCCACATGCTGGTGGCAAAGCAGTATATGGCCTCTGATGACCATCATGTCGGCATGGTCGCAGTCCAGCTCACGGGTCTTATCGAGTGCGTCGAGGGCACGGTCCATTTCGCCCATTGCACTGTAGGCAAATCCCAACTCCTGGTATATTTGTGGTAGGAGTTCATCGCTCAGAGGCATCGTCAGGGCATTCTGCAGCAGGACGACGGCCTCTTTGTTGCGTCCCATGTTGACCAAGCAGGCAGCCTGATGCAGCGGCCCCATCGGATCGGTGGGGCAGATGTGCGAGTAGCGCTCAAAGTATTCAGCGGCTTGCTCGAAGTTTGACAGCTTCATCAGTCCGTTAGCCTTGGCCAGCAGCCCGTCAGGGTCTTCGGGGTCGATGGCAAGGGCGTATTCGCTGCTGGTGATGGAGGCGTTGTAGTCCTCGTCCATATATTGAGCAGTTGCCAGGGCCGTCCAGTATTGCTTGGAAAAGGGGTCGTGGTCAAGCAGTTCGTTGAACACGCGCTGTGAGTCCTTGTATTTGCCCAAGCCGAATAGGGCACGGCCCATCAGCTCCTTAAAGTCGTCGCTGTCGTCACCCGTGGTACGCATCATCCACTCGTAAGCCTTGTCGCTCACATTGTAGTCGACATAGAGATTGGCCACGTCTTTCACAAAGTCAGCATATTCATCGGGGGCTACCGTCAGAGCGTATTCGCGAAGATAGTTGTCTGCTTCGTCTATAAGGTTTTGGGCAATTAGTATCTCTGCACGCAGATAGTGGTAGTCGGGTGAATCCTTGTCCTCTATGCTGTCAGCTATGCGTTCTGCTTCTTCAGCGTCTTCCTCGTCAAGTGCCCTGCGAGCCATGAACACGTTGAGCAGCACGTGGCCAGGATAGATGTCGAGTCCGTGCTCGACAGCCTCAAGGGCCAAATCGGGCTGCCCCATCATGTTGTAGTAGTCGGCAATGTCCACAATGTCGTCAGCATCGAGGAACATCATGTCCCCCGATGCCTTGGAAGTCTCGTAGCTGCTCAGCAACTGCTGGAAGTCTTCACTCTTGAAATATTCCTCGTCGAATGCCAATACTTTTTTAGTCGTTTCGTTGTTTCGAGGCTTCGATGTTTCGATGTTTCGAAGTTTCGAGGTTTCGATGTTTCGAAGTTTCGAGGTTTCGAGGTTTCGATGTTTCGATGTTTCGATGTTTCGAGGTTTCGAAGTCTCACTTATTTACGCCAGGTGTCTTTCAGCCCTACGGTCTTGTTGAACACAAGGTGGTCGGGTGTTGAGTCGAGGTCGGGCGTGAAGTATCCGATGCGTTGGAATTGCAGGAAGTCGCCTGGCTTTTTCTCCTTCAGGTATTCTTCCACATAGCAGTTGGTGAGTACTGTTAGCGACTCTGGGTTCAGCAGTTCGCGGAAGTCGCGCTCGTCTGCTCCGGGATTCTCAACGGAGAACAGGCGGTCGTAGAGGCGCACCTCGGCAGGCACGGCATGCTGGCAGCAGAGCCAGTGCAGCGTCTTGCCCTTGATCTTACGGTCTGCTCCAGGCAGTCCGCTGCGTGTCTCGGGGTCATAGGTGGCATAGATGGTGGTGATGTTGCCGTCAGCGTCCTTGTCACAGGGGTGCTCCTCATCGCACTTGATGATGTAGCCGTTCTTCAGGCGTACCTCCTTGCCTGGTGCCAGGCGCTGGAACTTCTTTTCTGCCACCTCTTGGAAGTCGTCGCGCTCAATCCACAGTTCGCGACCAAAGGTGATAGTATGCGTTCCGTCAGCCTCGTTCTCAGGGTTGTTCACTGCTTGCATCTCTTCGTACTGACCTTCTGGATAGTTGGTGATGACCAGTTTAACGGGGTTGAGCACTGCACTGACACGACAGGCTTTCTTGTTCAGGTCTTCGCGCACACTGGCTTCCAGCAATGCATAGTCGTTGAGGGCATCGAACTTGGTGTAGCCTATGGAGTCGATGAAGTTGCGAACACTTTGTGATGAATAGCCGCGGCGACGCATGCCACAAACGGTAGGCATGCGTGGGTCGTCCCATCCGTTGACCAGGCCTTCGTCCACCAATGCCTTCAGCTTGCGTTTCGACATCACGGTGTAGGTCAGGTTTAGGCGGTTGAACTCTATCTGGCGCGTTCCGTCATAGCTCTTCAGAATGTCGGGATTGTACCCTTCGGTAAGCCCCTTGGCTTTCTGTTCGTCGATATACTCGCGCAGCAGGTCGACGAACTTGTCGTATAGCGGGCGATGTGGAACGAACTCCAATGTACAAATGGAGTGGGTGACACCCTCGAAATAGTCGCTCTGTCCATGAGCAAAGTCGTACATGGGGTAGCAGTGCCATTTGGTACCTGTTCGGTGATGAGGTATTTGGATGATGCGATAGATGATGGGGTCGCGGAAGTGCATGTTGGGATTTGCCATGTCGAGCTTGGCGCGGAGCACCATGCTACCCTCCACGGCCTCTGCGGTATTCATCTGTTCAAAGAGTCGCAGGTTCTCCTCTACCGGACGGTCGCGGAACGGACTCGGACGACCGGGCTGGGTGGGGGTGCCTTTCTGCTCGGCTATCTGTTCGGAAGTCTGCTCGTCAACATAAGCCAGACCTTTCTGGATAAGCCATATGGCAAAATCCCACAGCTTCTGGAAATAGTCGGAGGCATAGTATACGTTTTCCCATTTGAATCCCAACCACTTGATGTCGCTCATGATGTTCTCCACATACTCTGTGTTCTCCTTCGTAGGATTAGTATCATCGAAGCGCAGGTTGCACTTGCCGCCAAACTTCTCTGCCACTCCAAAGTCCATGCAGATGGCTTTGGCGTGTCCGATGTGTATATAGCCGTTGGGCTCGGGTGGAAAGCGAGTCTGCAGTCGTCCACCATTCTTGCCTGCCTCCAGGTCTTCCTTAACAAACTGTTCTACAAAGCTGAGGCTCTTCTTCTCCTCGCTTGAAACAATGTTTTTCTCTTCCATAATATATATATTTACTTGATTCCTTTTTCGTTGAGTGCTTTTGTGTATTTGGCGGCATTCTTCAGATGCTCCTGATAAGTTGTCGCAAAATTGTGGGTGCCTGAGAAGTCTTCCTTGGCACACATATACAGGTAGTCGTGAGGTACGGCATTCAGCACG
The DNA here is from genome assembly GCA_946548065.1 of uncultured Prevotella sp. Classification (GTDB taxonomy): domain Bacteria; phylum Bacteroidota; class Bacteroidia; order Bacteroidales; family Bacteroidaceae; genus Prevotella. Next base: position 12,862 of record CAMNPM010000044.1, read on the forward strand.
GCGTCGATGCCTTGGACAGACGCAATCTTGATAGGTCCGGGAGGCAGACCTTCGTTTTTATACGTGTTATAGGGCGATTCAGTCTGCAACAGCTTCTGCCAGATGCGTTTCAGTTCAAACTGTTTCAAAGCGAACTTGATGGTAGGATCGGCCTGTAGCGGCATCTGCTGTTTCAGACGGTTCAGGTACATGCCTGCTATCATGGGCTTCTCTTGATTGTTGGCAGTTTCCTCATCGACGATGCTGGCCAGGGTGCACACTTCGACGGGGGTGAGCTGTATCTTGGCAGCCTTTGCCTCACGCTGGCCCTGCCAGAAACGGTCGTGCTCTTTCTGCATGCGTTTCAGAAAGTTTTCCAGACTGGTATTCCAGTATACTTCATAGGTGTTAGGTACGAAGAGGGCCGGGATGGTGCAGGTGTCGTAGCCGTAATGATTGCAGGTTTCCTCACTAGTCAGTGCCTGGGCAATGGTGGCCGAGTCGAGCATCAGCTTCTGGCCAAGAACGGCAGCCAACTTATCCATCGTGCGGGTTTCGGGAATGGTCAGCATGAGGGGTGTTTGGTGGCCGTTCTTCAGTCGTCGGAAGATGGTAAAGGCACCCTCGCCCGGATTGACAACGTAGCGTCCTGTACGAATGTTTTCACTATAGTCAGAGTGACGGGCTATGTTCATGAATCCCGTCATTGCCGCTTTATTGGCTATGGTGTCCAGCTTGGCGAATACAGAGTCCTGCGTATCGTCAGCATCTATATATATATAATGTGGCTCTTCATGCCTCGACAGGGGGATGAAGAGGAAATAAACTATCAGTACCAGGATGACCACCAGGCCAACTGCGGCAATGTACAGATAGGTGCGCGAATTGTTTTGTTTCTGCTCTTTTTCCATAATTCGGGTACAAAGGTACAAAGAAATTAAGAATTAAGGATTAAGAATTAAGAATTATTTCGTACCTTTGCAGAAATATTTGTAAAAACATGAAGCTTAAATTCACCATACACTACCATACTGCATGGGGCGAAAGCCTGCATGTAGCCATAGATTACCATAGCCAGGACGGCACCTTCCGTCACCAGAATCTGCTGATGCAGACTGGTGACGGAGAACTATGGACGCTGGAGACAGCAGCCTTGATGAGTCGTCACCATTCTTTGTCGCACATCGTCTACCGCTATCAAGTGGAGGATGCAGAAGGGCAGGTGCTGCGCAAGGAGTGGAACTTGGTACCTCGCATCTACTATTTCGACGGTTCCAAGGACTATGTGTTCCCTGACGAGTGGCGCGACCGCCCTTTGCCCTTGCATCTGTATTCGTCAGCCTATCTTACCACTGTCCATCGTCAGCAGGGGGAACAGGTGGAAGCCCTGCGACTGCCTTTGTTCCGTCGTACCATTATTTTCCGGGTCTCTGCCCCTCAGTTGAAGACAGGCCAGTCTGTTGCGGTATGTGGTTCGCATCCAGCCATTGGATCGTGGAGCACCAGTCGCTTTCTGAGGATGCAGTATGCAGGCTTGGGCGAATGGATGCTCTCTGTCAATGCACTGGGATGGCAGCTTCCCATCGAATATAAGTATGTATTGGTTGACGAACAGACGCACGAGTTGCTGGAGTGGGAAGAAGGCGACAATAGGCAGATAGATTGTTCGCAACTGCGTATAGATTCAAACCGGCAGGATAATAATCAGCTGCCCGACGGGATGGTGATGGTGCTGCATGGTGGTCATCTGCGCTTGCGCGAGGAACCGTGGCGGGCTGCCGGTGTGGCGGTGCCTGTCTTCTCACTGCGCTCTGAGCACAGTTATGGGGTAGGCGACTTTGGCGACTTGCGGCGCCTGGTAGACTGGGCGGTGGCTACGGGTATGAAGTTTATCCAGACACTGCCCGTCAACGACACGACGACCGACGGTCTCTGGCACGACTCTTATCCCTACAATATTGTCAGTGCTTTTGCCTTGCATCCCCATTATGTCGATCTGGAGGCTGCTGGCACGTTGAAATCCAAACAGCGCATGACCCAGTTCGAGCGTCGTCGCCTGGAGCTGAATGCTCTGCCAGCCAGCGATTATGAGGCTGTAGACCGTGTGAAGCATGAGTATCTGGAGGCACTTTTTGCTGAGCAAGGACAGAAGGTGATGTCGACAACGGATTTTCAGAATTTCCTCAAGGCCAACCAAGACTGGCTGAAACCCTATGCGGAGTATAGAAATGAAAAATCAGGTTTGAAGAATGATGAGTTTACATACTACGTACAGTATCTGTTGCACACTCAGCTGAAGGCTGCTGCCGACTATGCCCGTTCGAAAGGTGTGGTACTGAAGGGTGACCTGCCTATTGGTGTCAATCGCGACAGTGCGGAAACCCGTGAGCATCCAGAATTCTTTAACTTCGATTCGCAGGCAGGAGCTCCGCCCGACACGTTCGCCCGGCACGGGCAGAATTGGGGATTCCCTACCTATAATTGGACTTCTCCCATGCCCAAGCTCGCTTCCTCTGCTAAGACACTGGTCAGTTGGTTTCAGTGTCGCCTGCAGCACATGCAACAGTATTTTGATGCCTTGCGTATCGACCATGTGCTGGGATTCTTCCGGATATGGGAGATACCAGTCGAGGCCCTTGATGGACTGCTGGGACATTTCTCGCCAGCATTGCCCTTCACCGTCTCAGAGATAGAATATTTTGGACTGCCTTTCCGTAAAGAACTGTTTACCCATCCGTTTATCAACGACCGCCTGGTGGAGCGTCTCTTTGGTATTCATGCTCAGTATGTGCGCGACACCTATCTGGTGCGGAAAGCCTATGGCCTTTACGACTTGAAGCCAGACTACGACACGCAGCGCAAGGTGGCTGCCCAGTTTGCCGACCGTCACGATGAGAACAGCATTTGGATTCGCGATGGACTGATGCGCTTGATAACCGATGTGCTCTTTGTGGAAGACCCACACCAGCAAGAGATGTACCATCCACGCATCGGGGTGACTACTGAACCTATCTTCGAAGCCCTCTCCGCGGAGGAAAAAGATGCTTTCCTGCGCCTATACAACAACTACTATTACCAGCGCCATTCATTCTATTGGGGACAGCAGGCCCTGCATCGTTTGCCTGCCGTGCTGAGCGGATGTCGTATGCTGGTGTGTGCAGAAGATCTTGGAATGTTGCCTGACTGTGTGGAGCCAGTGCTCGACCAGCTGCGTATCCTGACACTCGAAATTCAGCAGATGCCAAAGCAGCAGGGCTTCGAGTTTTCCCATCTGGATGCCAACCCCATCCGCTCGGTGGCAACTATCTCCACACACGACATGTCGCCTCTGCGACTGTGGTGGCAGGAGAGTCCTGAGCGTCGTCAGCGCTTCTATGTAACGATGCTTCAGAAGGAGGGACGCGCACCTGAGCAACTCCCTGCTCATCTGGCAGAAGAAATCATTGCGCGTCACCTATATTGTCCGTCCATGCTCTGTATCCTGTCGTTACAAGACTGGTTGTCGATGGATATGGAGCTGCGTCGCAAAAATCCTCAGGACGAGCGCATCAACACCCCCAGCGATCCTTACAACAGGTGGCAATATCGCATGCACATTACCATCGAGGAGTTGTTGGCTGCTGTTAAGTATAATAATAAGGTACGTACGATGGTTCAGCGCAGTAAGCGCTGAACCATTATCTACTTTTTAGGAGTAATCCGTTCACCTCGTTTATTTTCTGACTTTCTTCTTCAACTTGTCGATGGCTTTTTCCAGACTCTCAGTGGGTTCGATAATGTTGTAGTCCGACCAGAAGTCGGGGTCGTCAAAGTATTCCACCTTGTCGTAGAATCGTTCGCGGATGCCAAACGACGAGCGTCCCCGTGGGCGTCTGGCATCCCGTCCCTGTTTCAGGCGGTCAGTCACCACCATCTCGCTTACCGTCGTATATGGCGAGGCAAACAGTCTGCGCTTCCAATCGCATGTAAACCGCATCTCGTTGCGCATGTAGCTCAGACGGGTCACACCATTGCTGTCAGTCTTATAGACGATGGTGACATTGAGCTCTTTGGGGCGGAATCGCAGTCCAGCGGGTTTGCGCACCAGCATGTAGTCAGAAGCCTTGCGCCAGTCGCTCATATCCAGCTGAAGGTCTGCTCGTGTGATGGTCAGCGACTCGACTTCGATATATAGCCGGCCGCCCATTAACGGGAAAAGTGTAAGCTGGTTTGGAGTCATGTTTACCACGTAGTGCAGCCGCTCGTCAATCTTCACAGGCATCTCCATCGAATAGGTGTAATAATGCAGAGCATCGGGGTTCAACAGGTATTCGCTGTTTTTGGCAACATCGCACATCAATGGCATCACTGGACCACCCTGTATCTTGACTCCCAGCGTGTCGCGGGCTTTCATACTCATGAGTCTCCGGCCTTTTAGTATGGCTACACCGTCAGACTCCGGTCCGTAGCTGTAGGTGCTCTTATACATGTCTGTCACTGCCTCAGCTACCGCAATGAATCGCGATCCCTTGCGGGCTGTCTCGCGGTAGAAGCAGCGCACCAGTTCTGCCTCCTGAGGATAGTTTTTTTCCAAACGGCTCATGGCGGCCTTGACGATCGCCAAAGGGTCGTCGGCCTTGACGATGACCTCGCTCAGCTCCACCGTGTTGCTCTGCATCACGATGCTCAGGTTCTCCGTCTGGCCCTCGCTGAGCTGGTGGCGAAGGGTCTTGTAGCCTATGTGGCTCAGTTGAATATAGCTTGGCTGGTGGGGGGTCTTCAGTTTGAACCGCCCTTCATCGTTGGTCACGGTATGTACCTCTGTGCCTGCAGCGGTGACACTTGCATGCGGCAACGGACGACCTGTCTGGCGGTCCTTCACCACACCGCTTATTACCGTCTGGGCTGTCATCGTGAGTAGGGCCAGTAGCGTCAAGATAGTTGATAAAAGTCGCTTCATAGTCGTATTCCCGTTTTGATACTATGACGATTTAAGCCAATGAAGGTTTAATGGGTAAAGAAAAATACCACGTCCTGAAACCTTTTTTCTGATACAGTATTCCCAAAAAATGAGTCTATAGTTTGGCCGACTCATATTTTTATTGTACCTTTGCCTGCGAAAAACAATATAAAAAAACGTTAGATTATGGGACTGATAGGATCAATTATCATTGGTTGTCTGGCCGGATTCTGTGCCGGTAAGTTGATGAAAGGTGGTGGCTTCGGCTTCATCATGAATCTCGTGTTGGGACTCTTCGGAGGCTTGGTCGGTGGCTGGCTGTTTGAGCAGTTAGGCATCTCGTGGGGCGGACTGCTGGGGCAGTTGGGAACAGCCATCGTTGGAGCTGTGGCTATTCTCTGGGTGGCATCGCTGATCAAGAAGTAAGCGTTTTGCATAGTTTATGGATGCAAAACTGATATTGGGCTTCCTGCGCGAGGTGGCGATGAACAACAACCGCCCCTGGTTTCAGGAGCATAAGGCCGACTATGAGTAAGTATCAGACCTTCATCTTCGACCTGGACGGCACGCTGCTGGATACCCTGCAAGACTTGGCCGACAGCGTCAACTATGCCCTGCGCCAGCACCGTATGCCCCAGCACTCGCTGGACGATATACGGCGTTTCGTGGGCAATGGTGTCAGAAAACTGATGGAACGCGCCGTGCCCGAGGGAACGCAGAATCCGCTGTTTGAGACCGTCTTTGCAGACTTCCGACAGTATTATATGCACCATTCGATGGACACCACGCGGCCTTATGAGGGCATTCCCGAACTGTTGCAGCAGTTGAAGCAGCGCGGCTGCCGGATGGCGGTGGTGAGCAACAAGATGATGGCGGCTACGCAGGAACTCGTCGCCCACTTCTTCCCTGAGATAGAGGTTGCCATTGGCGAGCACGAGGCTGAGGGCATCCGCAAGAAGCCCGCCCCCGACACTGTCTACGAAGCACTGCGCCAACTCAACGCCCTCTCCCCGCTACCGGCATATACCGCCGGGCAGGCGGAGAGAATGTCGGAGTGTACTGCTGTCTATGTGGGCGACAGCGAGGTTGACATCCAGACCGCCCGCAACAGCGGACTGCCCTGCATCAGTGTGCTCTGGGGCTTCCGCGACCAGCAGTTCCTAAAAGAAAATGGTGCCACAACATTTGTTGCGACACCATGTGAATTACTTGAACTATAGACGTTTTTATCGGATGAAGAGCAGCTCGCGGTATTTGGGCAGTGTCCAGAGTCCGTCTTCAACGATGAGCTCCAACTTGTCTATCTCATAGCGGATAGCTTCCATCTTAGGACATACGCTGTCGTGATAGGCAATGGCGCGTTGGTGGATGCTCTCTATCTTGTTGGCTACCTTGCGGGCGTCAGTCAGCTCCTCTACCAGACGCTCGATGCGCTCGGTGCGCTCGGCAATCTCCTCAATAAGTTTCATATTGCGCGACGAGAGTCGGTCAGCCTTCTCCAGAGAGAATACCTCCTTCATGCCCTGCACGTTCTTGATGAGCTGCGACTGATAGTGGGTGGAGACGGGGATGATATGGTTCATTGCCAGGTCGCCCAAGACGCGGGCCTCAATCTGCACGGTCTTGACGTACATCTCCCACTTTACCTCGTTGCGGGCTTCGAGCTCTTTGCGGTTCATGACCTTGGTAGACTCGAACATCTGGATGCTGGAGTCGTCGAGATAGTGCTCGAAGATGACGGGACACGACTTCTCGACATCGAGTCCTCGACGGGCAGCCTCCTCGACCCACTCGTCGCTGTAGCCGTTGCCGTCGAAGCGGATGGGCTTGCAGGTCTTGATGTCCTCGC
>CAMNPM010000045.1 GCA_946548065.1 uncultured Prevotella sp.
CGCATCTTCTGCAGGGCAGCCATCATCTTCTCGGTCTCGGCCTCGTTGACGGCCTTGATGGCACGAGAGAACTTTGAGTTAGGATATTTAATGAAATCGAACTTATTGTCTACATCCTTGGCATTGAGGGTGTTACCAGTCTTCACGTCTTTCAGTTTCACCGTACAGCCTATATCACCAGCGCGCAACTCGTCAACCTGAATACGGTTAGCACCAGCGCAGGCATACAGCGTACCCATGCGCTCCTTAGAACCACGGTCAGCATTGGTCAGGTCGTCACCGCTCTTCACCACACCACTCATCACCTTGAAGTACTGCACCTCACCAATGTGGGGTTCCACACCCGTCTTGAAGAAATACAGCGAGGTGGGAGCCGATGCATCGGCAGGAACCTCCTTGCCGGCAGCATTCTTGACGACAGGCATCTCTGAAACGAAGGGTACCACATTGCCCAGGAACTCCATCAGACGGCGGACACCCATATCACGACCTGCACAGACGCAGAAGACGGGATAGATAGAGCGCGTTACCAGACCCTTTCGAATTCCCTCACGCATCTCGTCCTCGCTGAGGTCCTCGCTCTCGAAGAATTTCTCCATCAGCGTGTCGTCACCAGCAGCAGCAGCCTCAACGAGAGCAGCCTTCCACTCCTTGGCCTTCTCCAGCTGGTCGGCAGGAATATCCTCGATGATGGGAGCACCACCCTCGGGCTTCCATGAATATTTCTTCATCAGCAACACGTCGATGACACTGTTGAAACCGTTGCCGGTAGCGATAGGATACTGCACGGGTACACAGTTATTGCCATAGACCTCTTTGAGCTGAGCGAGAATCTGGTCGTAGTCGCAGTTATCACGGTCGAGCTGGTTGACAAGGAAGATGACGGGCTTCTTCAGCTTCTCGGTATTGCGGAAAGCATTCATCGTACCCACCTCGGGACCATACTGTCCGTTGATGAGGATAACAGCCTGGTCGGTCACGTTCATGGCGGTGATGGAGCCACCCACGAAGTCGTCGGAGCCCGGACAGTCGATGATGTTCAGCTTCTTGTTGTTCCACTCTACATGAAAAACAGTAGAGAACACCGAGTAGCCATATTCCTGTTCAACAGGGAAATAGTCGCTCATGGTGTTCTTACCCTCTACGGTGCCGCGGCGCTTGGTGATGCCGGCCTCGTAAACCATTGCTTCGGCAAGAGTAGTCTTGCCGCTACCCGCACTGCCAATGAGTGCAATGTTTTTAATCTCGTTGGTCTGATAAACTTTCATATTACTTATATTTTAGGTTTATATATGTTTCCTTTTGCCATACCCGAGGGTAAAGCGACGCTAAAGGTAGACATTTTCACGCAAAAAACCTAAGATTGCTTGCAAATATTAAACTTTATTAGTACTTTTGCCTGCATTATGGCAGGTATCTATATCCATATCCCCTTCTGCAAGAGCCGTTGCATCTATTGCGCTTTCTACTCCACCACAGGCATGGAGCAGCGCCAGTGCTATGTGGATGCCGTCTGCAAGGAATGGAGCATGAGACAGCACGAAGCGGGCGATCCCATAGATACTATATATATAGGTGGCGGCACCCCCAGCCAACTCACCGACAGCCAACTGCGGCAGCTCTTCGACAGGCTTCCCCATGCCAACAGCGAGACGACCATCGAGGTGAATCCCGATGATGTCACCCAAGAGTTTGCTACTCTCTTGTCAACACTCCCTGTCAACCGCGTCTCAATGGGAGCACAGACCTTTGACGACCAACGGCTGCGATTCCTGCACCGTCGGCATACGTCGGCACAGGTGGCAGAGGCTGTCCGGCTGCTGCGCGATGCCGGCATCCGCAACATCAGCATCGACCTGATGTACGGTTTCCCCGGAGAGACGCTCTCCGATTGGGAGCACGATATGGATGCAGCCCTCGCCCTCAGCGTGGAACATATCTCTGCCTACTGCCTGATGATTGAAGAAGGCACTGCCCTCTTCAATCAAATGAGAAATGAGGAATTAGAAATGAGAAATGGGGAAATGAGGAAATTAACGATGCCTTCCGAAGAACTGGAGCGGCGGATGTACTATATGCTGAAAGACAAACTGGAGGCGGCGGGCTACGAGCATTACGAGATTTCGAACTTCGCCCGCCCGGGCTTCCGTTCGCGCCACAACAGCAGCTATTGGCACGACATCCCCTATATCGGTCTCGGGGCTGCTGCCCACAGCTACGACAGGCACTGCCGCAGCTGGAATGTCAGCAACATCAGGACTTATTGCGAGAGGATAGGACGAGGCGAGCTGCCCAGCGAACAAGAAGTACTCGACGACGACACCCACTACAACGACCTCGTGGCCACAGCCCTTCGCACCAGCGACGGGCTGGACCTCACAACGCTTTCCGACAGGCACCGGCACTTCTGCCTGAGAGAAGCCCAGCCCTATCTGTCCGACGGACTGCTGCGCCAGCAGGACAGCCATATCATGCTGACCCGCGAAGGACTCTTCGTCAGTGATATGGTGATGTCGGCACTGATGATGGTCTGATGACATTTCGAACATATAAGCGTCTTTCCTTATATATAATATACACGTTATGAACACTTGGAAACCCAACCTCGAAGAGACCAAACAGCATTATATCAACTGGTGGAACCATAAGGGAATTGTGCTCAACATGTGGGAGCACTTTCAGGAAGGTGTGAAGCCCCATGCCGACATCCCCGAGCCCAAACCCTACAAGGACCTGAACCAACGGTGGTTCGACCCTGAATGGCGTGCGGAATACCTCGATTGGTATGTAGCCCACTCGTCGCTGATGGCCGACATGCTGCCAGTAGCCAACACCCAGTTAGGCCCCGGCTCGTTAGCTGCCATTCTGGGCGGTGTCTTCGAAGGCGGCGAGGATACCATCTGGATTCATCCCAATCCCAACTATACCGACGATATCATCTTCGACCGCAACCATCCCAACTGGTTGCTCCACAAAGAGTTGCTGAAAGCTTGCAAGAAGAAAGCCCAGGGGCACTACTATGTCGGCATGCCCGACCTGATGGAAGGCATGGATGTGCTGGCAGCGCTGAAAGGTACCGACCAGGTGCTGCTCGACACGGTGATGCAGCCCGAAGTGCTGGAACGGCAGATGCAACAGATTAACGACATCTACTTCCAAGTGTTCGACGAACTCTACGACATCATCCGCGAGGGCGACGAGATGGCGTTCTGCTACTTCTCCAGCTGGGCTCCCGGAAAGATGTCGAAACTACAGAGCGACATCTCAACCATGATTAGCGTGGATGACTACCGCCGCTTCGTACAGCCCTTCATCCGCGAACAATGCCAGAAGATAGACTATACGCTCTATCATCTGGACGGCGTGGGCGCCATGCACCACTTAGATGCCCTGTTGGAGATCAAGGAACTGAACGCCATCCAGTGGACGCCCGGTGTGGGTGAGCCTCAGGGCGGCAGTCCGAAGTGGTACGACCTCTACCGGAAGATTCTCGACGGCGGCAAGAGCATCATGGCCTGCTGGGTGACGCTGGACGAGCTGCGCCCCCTGTTAGACCACATCGGTGGCGACGGTGTCCATCTGGAGATGGACTTCCACAACGAGCATGAGGTGGAAGAGGCCATGAAGATAGTACAGGACTTTGAGCACAGCCGTAATGTGCATCCGGCCGACATCATGGACGATGCCGACCGCGAGGTGGCAGACATCATACGCTCCGTTGAGGAGCAGTTCAGCAGCGACGGGCAGCAGAACAGTACTGTCTCACTGGAAGAAGCCGCCGCACAGCGCATCCTGATACTCGACGGTGCCATGGGTACGATGATTCAGCAATGTCAGCTGCGGGAAGAGGACTACCGCGGCTGCCGCTTTGCCAACCATCCCACCGACCTCAAAGGCTGCAACGACGTACTGTCGCTGACGGCACCCTACATCATCCGCGACATCCACCACAAATATCTGGAGCAGGGGGCCAACCTGATAGAGACCAATACCTTCAACGCCCAGCGCATCTCCATGCAGGACTATGGTCTGCAGGACTATTGCCGCGAGATCAACCTGGCTGCCTGCCGGCTGGCCTGCGACGCAGTCAATGCCTATCGGGAGCTCGATCCCGACACGCCGCGCTTTGTGGCAGGAAGCATCGGACCTACGAACCAGACTTTCATGCGTGCAGAAGGGAAGGTAAGCCATGAGTCGCTGACCAATGCCCTCCATGCAGCTTACTCGGAACAGGTCGACGCACTGATAGACGGCGGAGTAGACATCTTGCTCATCGAGACCATCTTCGATGTCGAGGTAGCCCGCATCGCCCTTGCAGCAGCGCAGGAGACCATGCGGCAAAAAGGACGTGAGCTGCCCGTCATGCTCAGCTTTGCGGTATCCACTGCTGACGGTTACAACATGCTGGGACAGAACATCGTCGACTTCATTGCCTCGCTTGGCGACGCTCCCCTGTTCTCCATCGGAATCAACTGTCTGTCGGACGTGCAGAGCATGACCCCGCTGCTGCAACGGATGGCGACACGGTTCCCCTACCGCATCAGCCTCTATCCCAATGCGGGACAGCCAGACAGTCAAGGCCAGTACCACAAGTCTCCTGACAGTCTGCTGGCGGATGTATGGCCGCTCATTGACGGACACTGGCTCAACATTCTCGGTGGCTGCTGCGGCACCACCGACCAGCATATCAACTTCTTCGCCAATGCCGTAGAGCCTATGCTGGGATTGTTTATCTCGCCTCATAGGCCCGGACTTCCGACAACTGTTATACCTGAGCCGCACGCAAATCATCCACATGCTGCACCCGCCAACGAGTCACCAGCTTGTCCCGACTGCACTCCGCAACCGCATCAGGCGACCTCTCCCGGCGAACGGCTCTTCCAAGCCATCCTGCATGGCAAGAGCGACGACGCTGCCTCGGCAACCCAAGATGCCATCGAACAGCACATCGCCCCGCAGGACCTCATCAACGGCCAAATGATCCGCGCCATGAGCGAGGTGGGACAGCGATTCCAGGACGGCAAGGCTTTCGTTCCCCAGCTGTTGATGGCGGGACGCGCCATGAAGGCAGCACTCGAACTGCTGAAGCCCCTGCTCAGCGGAACGGCATCAACCTCGTTGGGCAAGGTGGTGATCGGTACCGTGAAGGGCGATCTGCACGACATCGGCAAGAACCTCGTAGCCTCGATGCTTGAAGGCTGTGGCTTCGAGGTGGTCAACATCGGTATTGATGTCTCGGCCGACAAGTTCATCGAGGAAGTAAAGAAGAACCATCCCGATATTCTGTGCATGTCGGCCCTGCTCACCACCACGATGGGATATATGAAAGAGGTGATTGATGCCCTTGAGGCTGCAGGCATCCGCAGTCAGGTAAAAGTAATGGTAGGTGGTGCTCCCGTCACACAAGGCTTTGCGGATGAGATTGGCGCTGATGGCTACTCGGACAATGCCAACTCAGCTGTCACTGTAGCCAAGCAACTACTTGGCAAGCTTTAGCTTCCGCTTGTAACACTGTTTGAAATCGCATAGTCCGCAGGTATAATCGAGCCTGCGGACTTTTTCGCCTAAGCCAATGATGCCACTTACCGACTTGATAGGTACCATCAGCGAGGAATCCGTAAGGGTGACACCACACGTATGTCCCGCAAACAGCGGGAACAGCAACTGCTGTTGCGACACGTGCCAGCCACAATAACCCGGCGAGAAGCGGTTGGTATGCTGCCAGTGGAGTTTGTCTATCGAATCTTGCAGGTGGCGTTCCATCTGGTCGGCCGTCTTCTCGGCAATCACCGAACCTAAGGCATCGGCAATGAACACGCGCACCATGTCGCCCTTCTGCTTCAATCGCAGCTGATAGGCCTCAAACTCCACCCCGCTGGTACATACGAACAAGGCATACGCCTCAGCTCCACGTAGCTGACGGAGAATAATCTTGCCCATATCGAAGGCTGGCAGCTCGCGCCCCACCAGATAGCAGAACCGCGGACGAAGCCACGCGCGCACCTCGTTGACAATGACCGCCGTCTCGCGCTGCGTTGCCTCGTCGGGTTGCGCATCGTGATACCCCATCTGCTCGTAGATGTCGGCAGAGGAAATATTCAGGTCGTCGTATGTCAGCGTCTTCTCCGTCATCACCTATTGTTCCATTCGGCCAATGCCTCGAAGAAGGCATCGACATTATGCTGAGGGGTATGCGGCGGCGTGTCGCACCCACTGCTGAGCACAAAGTTAGGATAAGGGCGCATCTGTTCCAGCAGATCGAGCACAGTAGCTTTCATCTGTGAGGGCATGCCGTCCTTGAAGATGCTCACCGGATCGATATTGCCCATAGCCAGTGCCGTAGGCGGCACTTCGCGGATAACCTCCTCCATGCGGCATTTGTTGCCAAAATGATAGGCGGCAGCCCCCGTGGCTACCATAGCCTTGGTGCAATGCCCCGTATTGCCACAGTTGTGGAGCACCACGATGAAGCTGTCATCCTGTACACGCTCCACAATCCGCTTGACATATTGTGACGAGAACTGCAGACAGTCATCATTCGACATCAGGCCAGCGGCCGGTTCAGCCATCATCACCCCATTGGCACCCGTGGCTTTCAAGGCAAGGCAATACTTCTCGATGAAAGCGGTACACTTCTCCAGCAATTCATGGGCGGCATCGGGATGCTCGTAGATAAGCACCATGATGTCGGACATATCATAGAGACGACCCGCCAGCGAGAACGGCCCGATGCATCCGGCCAGCAGCGGACGGTCATCGACAGCCCGAGCAGCCAGCAGGTTCGCCTTCAGATAGGCAGGGATGCGACCCTCGTTGAGCGAGGGTACCTGTAGCTGGTGGATGCCCTCCACATCCTTCAGCAGCCGTCCAGAGACGGCAGGTACGGCCTCGTCGCTGAAGGCTATCTCGGCTCCGAAAGCCTCAGCCTCGGTGGTCAGGTCCATAATGGTGCAGGCTGCTGCACTGGGATAGCGTTTGGTCAGCGTCATCACCGCCTCGTAGTGTACGCGGCCGTCGCTGACAGCCTGACGCACCGTATTCCCATTCAACTCAATACCGGGATGCGTCATCACCGGCACCGCCGTCACCTCTTTCTGTCGGATGACATCTGCCACCCATTGCCTCATGTTCATCTTCATTAGCGCCTCATTGTTTTTATTCATAGACGGAAAAACGGCCGTTTTGTAACCATTCCCGCTGCATGGTGAATGATGACAATTCAGACTCGTCAGCGTCTTAACTATATATGAAACATATACTAACCGTACTACTATCCTTTCTTGTCCTATCCGTACAGGCGGGCGAGATTATCGTCAGCGAAGGCGAGAGCATCCATGAGGCCCTGCGGAAGGCCCGCGAATGGCGGCGCACGGGAGACGCACGCTGCCAGGGCGGCATCACCATCACTATCCATGCAGGACAATACTACATGCAGGAACCGCTGTTCATCCGCCCCGAGGACAGCGGCACCCGGGAGTCGCCCCTCGTCATCCGTGGTGCGGGAGAGAACCATAAGAGCATCATCTGTGGCGATGCCCGGCAAAAGCACACCCAGATGTGGCCTTTAAAAGAACAAGGTTACAGCTATCCTATAAAAAAACACGATGACGGTCTTCCTATGAAAGGCATGGAGCGCATACTCGATTTCAACACCACCGACAGAACGATCACTATCCCTACTCCTCCTCAGAATGTTCTACAGACGAAGAACTTGGAAATGGTGGTTCACCAGCGATGGGCCATTGCCATTTTGCGTGTAAAGGATATGAAAGTTGAGGGCGACAAGACGGTGGTATCGTTCATGGAACCTGAAAGCCGATTGGAGTTCGAACACCCCTGGCCACAACCCGTCATCGGAGGCGAGAAGGGGAACAGCTCTTTCCTGCTTCGCACCACAGAACAGCGTGACGGCATTGAGCAGTTGGTCATCGTTGACGGCGCCAACTATATACGTTTTGAAGGTATAACCTTCAAACACACTTGCTGGAACCGTCCCTTGCACAAAGGGCACGTTACCCTGCAGGGCGGATTCCCCCTGGTTGATGCCTACAAACTGAAAGAAAACCCCGGACTGCCTTGGGACAAGGATCTCGAGAACCAAGCCTGGATAGAGCGTCCTGTCAGTGCTGTCACCGTGCGCAACGCCCACCACGTAGACTTCTATTCTGTGGTGTTCGAAGGTTTGGCCGCCACGGCCTTGGACTTTGTCGATAACGTCAGCGACTGTGTGGTGCAGAAATGCACCTTCGGTAACATTGGCGGCACGGCCATCATGGGCGGTTCCTTTGCCGAGAGCCCGATGGAGGTGCACCGTCCCTATCAGCATCTGGCGGAACGTTGCCAACGGCTGACCATCAAAGAAAACATCGTCGTAGATGCTGCCAACGAGGACTGGGGAGCCGTGGGCATTGCATTGGGCTATGTACGCCACTGCACCATCAGCAAGAACCACGTGTTCTTCCTCAGCTACTCGGGCATCTGCGTCGGTTGGGGTTGGACACCCCTCAACACGGGTATGGAGAACAACCGCATCGAGGGTAACAATGTCTACAACTATGCCCGTCAGCTCTATGACGCCGGCGGCATCTATACGCTATCGAACCAACCCGGCTCCGTCATCAGCGACAACAAAATATCTGCCCCCTACCCTGCCCCCTACGCTACCAACGACCGCGGTTTCTGCATCTATCTGGATGCCCGTACCGATGGTTTTACTATCGAGAACAATTACACCGGCGACATCGCCCCCGGGATTGCCGGTCGTCCTCTCACTAACCAACGGCCCATACGTCGTGACGAGATTGGCGACAACCACCCCGGTCCAAATATCATCTTTAAGCAATGAAGCAAACCAACTACCACCTATTTGACTTCATGGACTTTCATCCAGACCTTCAGGCCGGAGAAGCCCTGTGGAAAGCTTACGCCCCGACGAACATACAGGAGCGCAACGGTGACATCGTCGTTACCATTCCCTACCAGCAGCAACTGCATCAGGAAGACATGGCGCCCGACACATCAACACCCCAGCGGTCATTCGACCTCATCGTCCGTGCCTACGAGCCTGATATCATCCGCCTGTTCACCACCATGAGCGGTGACGAGATGGTGGAACAGGACGATATGCTGCAGTTCGCACCCGAGGTCAAGCGCCTCCCCCTCCGTTATGTGGACGGCGACATCCTCGCAGCCACCGGAAAGAAAGTTGCCGCCATTGACCTCAGCGAACCCAAGCTGGACCACTGGAGCGACCTGCTGCCCCCGCCGCAGCCGGCCCCCTTCATCACCTTCTACCCCGACGGCGACGAGACGAAGGGCATTGCCCTGAGCGATGACCATTTCTCGCCGCCCCGCTATGACGCCCTGCCCCTGGGTTTCTGTTCTGTAAACCAAGACAAAGCCTCGACCTCTATGACCGAGCGCGCCACCATCAGCTTCCGCTGCGAGGCCGACGAGTGCTTTGTGGGTACTGGCGAGCGATTCCGCAAGATGGACCTGAGCGGGCAGACGTTCCAACTGAAGAACCAGGACGGACAGGGCGTGAACAACCGCCGCTGCTATAAGAACATTCCGTTCTATCTGAGCAGCCGCATGTACGGCTGTTTCTATCATACCAGCGACTACTGCAAGCTGTCGCTGGCCGACCACTCCACCCGCTCGGTGCAGTTCCTCAACGACCACGCCACCATCGACGTATTCCTCATCGGTGGCAGCACACCCGAGGAGATTCTTCGCGGCTACCGCATGCTGACGGGATTCCCGCAGATGCCGCCGCTGTGGTCGTTCGGCATCTGGATGAGCCGCATGACCTACTTCTCTGCCGACGAGGTGACAGATATCTGCGACCGCCTGCGCCGCGAACACTATCCGTGCGACGTCATCCATCTGGACACGGGCTGGTTCCGCACCGACTGGCTCTGCGAATGGAAGTTCAACCCGGAGCGGTTCCCCGACCCGAAGGGTTTCATCCAGCGGCTGAAAGAGCAAGGCTTCAAGGTGTCGCTGTGGCAACTGCCCTACGTGGCACAAGGAGCAGAACAGCTGGAAGAGGCTAAGACGAACAAATACATCAGTCAGTCCACGAAAGAAGAGGATACCGCTACCGGGGAGGCCTCGTCCAACTTTTCTGCGCTCGACTATGCGGGTACCATCGACTTTACCTACCCGAAGGCTACCGACTGGTACAAGAACCAGTTGCTGAAGCCGCTGCTGGAGATGGGTGTGAAGTGCATCAAGACCGACTTTGGCGAGAATATCCACATGGACCACCAGTATCACGCGATGACACCCGAGCGGCTGAACAACATTTACGCCCTGCTCTATCAGCGGGCGGCCTACGAGGTGACGAAAGAGGTGACGGGCGACGGCATCGTGTGGGCACGCGCAGCCTGGGCGGGCTGCCAGCGCTATCCCCTACACTGGGGCGGCGACAGCGAGTCGTCGTGGGCGGGCATGGCCGGCAGCCTGAAGGGTGGACTGCACTTCGGACTCTCGGGCTTTGCGTTCTGGAGCCACGACGTGCCGGGATTCCACTCTACGCCCGACTTCATGAACTCGCCGCTCGACGAGCAGGTGTATGTGCGGTGGACGCAGTTCGGTGTGTTCTCCAGCCACATGCGCTATCACGGCACCTGCAAGCGCGAGCCATGGCACTATCCCAACATTGCTCCCATCGTGAAACGGTGGTGGAAGCTGCGCTACCGCCTTATACCTTATATTATAGAGCAGGCTGAACGCTCGTGCCACTCGGGATGGCCCATGCTCCGCGCCCTGCTGATGCAGCACCCCCATGACCGACAGGTATGGCACATCGACGACGAGTACTACTTCGGCTCGGAGTTCCTGGTCTGCCCCGTGATGAACAGCCAGGACAAGCGCGACGTCTACCTGCCCGATGGTCTGTGGATCAACTTCTTCACGGGCGAACGACTGGAGGGAGGACGCTGGTACTATGATGTGAAGGTGCCGCTCGACCTGATGCCAGTCTATGTGCGCCCGGGAGCCTACATACCAATGTATCCTGACGATGTCGACTCCACCGACGAGATGGACCTCTCGAGAGTGGAGGCCATCCGGATAGACAGAGACTACAAAGGAATGGATTTCTGATGGGAAAACCGTAGATTATATAAAACTATAAATATTACTACTACAACATGGAAAGTCACTATATGCAAGGCCTCGACTGGGTCATCTTGGGAATCTATTTCGCAGTGCTCATCGCCATAGGCGTATGGGCCAGTACGAAACGTAAGAAGGAAGGTTCGCTCTTCCTTGCCGAGCACTCGCTGCGCTGGCATCACATCGGCTTCTCGATGTGGGGCACCAACGTGGGTCCGTCGATGCTCATCGCCTCGGCATCGGCAGGTTTTACCACGGGCATCGTCTCGGGCAACTATGCGTGGTATGCCTTTGTCTTCATCGCCCTGCTGGCCTTCGTCTTTGCGCCCCGCTATCTGGGTGCCAACATTTCGACGCTGCCCGAGTTCATGGGCCTGCGCTTCGGACAAAGTACGCGCAACATCCTGGCATGGTACACCATCGTGACGGTCATCATCTCGTGGCTGGCGCTGACGCTGTTTGCGGGCGGCGTACTCATCCGTCAGGTGTTCGACATACCGATGTGGATGTCGGCACTGGTGCTGGTCATCATCTCGGCCTTCTTCACCATGCTGGGCGGCCTGAAGGCGGTGGCGTATACCAATGTCTACCAGATGATACTGCTCATCGTGGTGTCGCTCGTGCTCGTCATCGTGGGTCTGGACCGCGTGGGGGGCATACAGGCACTGGTGGACAAGGTGCCAAGCGACTACTGGGTGATGTTCAAGCCCAACACGGACGAGGCGTTCCCCTGGCTGCCCATCCTGTTGGGCTATCCCGTGATGGGCGTTTGGTTCTGGTGTACGGACCAGTCGATGGTGCAGCCCGTGCTGGCTGCCAAGGATCTGCGCGAGGGCCAGCTGGGCACCAACTTCACGGGCTGGCTGAAGATACTGGACGTGGCACTCTACATCGTGCCGGGCATCATCTGCTTCGCGCTGTTTGGCGACACACTGAAGAATCCCGACGAGGCTTACCTGACGATGGTGGAGAATCTGTTCCCGGTGGGCATGGTGGGCCTGGTGTTCGCGGTGCTGACGGCCTGCCTGGTCTCGACTATCGGCTCGGCTCTGAACGCGCTGTCGACGGTGTTCACGATGGATGTGTATGTGAAGAACTTCAAGCCTGGTGCGCCGCAGTGGGAGATCAATCTCGTGGGGCGCATCGTGGTGGTGATCGGTGCCGTGTTGGCTATCGCGATGACGGTGGCCATCGATGCCATCAAGGGTCTGAACCTGTTTAATGTGTTCCAGTCGGTACTGGGATTCATTGCGCCGCCAATGGCCGCCGTCTTCCTACTGGGCATCTTCTGGAAGCGCTGCACCACCCGCGCAGCCAACTTTGCGCTGACGGTAGGCACGGTGTTCTGCCTGACGGTGGGCATCCTCTACCTGTGGCCGCCAGCATGGCTGTCGATAGCGTGGCCTCACTTCATGATGCTGTCGTTCTATCTGTTTGTCATCCTCGTGGTATCGATGGTGGTCATCAGCCTGACGGACGGCGACAAGACGCAGTATGAGATACCGGCTCCGGTGAAGGAGGAGCGGTCGCGGCTGGCCGTCGCCCTGTGGATAGCGCTGGCGGTGGTGATGATAGGACTTTATGTTTTCTTTAATTGAGAGTTGACAGGTGACAGTTGACAGGTGACAGTTGACAGTTGATAGTTATATAATATAATAAGGTAAAGATATGAAAAGACTTCTTATTCTATTCCTCGTAGGCTGCGTGTGCTGCGCAAGTTCTACGACGGCCTCGGCGCAGGGTCTTACCGACATGAGCCGAAGCAAGAAAGCCGTGATGCAGAACCTGCCGATGGGAGCCACGCAGTGGACGGGCGGCTTCTGGGGCGACCGCTTCAGCGTGCTGTCGACGACGGGTATCTGGTCGATGTGGGACACGTGGAACACGCCTTACGAGACGATGGATGCCCTGGGACAGCACGGCTCGCACGGCTTTGCCAACTTCCAGGTGGCGGCAGGCACCATCAAGGGCAAGCACCACGGTCCTCCATTCCACGACGGCGACATGTATAAATGGCTGGAGGCCTGCGCCGCGGTGTATGCCGTGACGAAGGACGCGAAGCTCGACGCGCTGATGGACCGCTTCATCGAGCAGGTGGCGCTGGCCCAGCGCGAGGACGGATATATCCACACGCCGGTGGTCATCAGCGAGCGCAATGCGGGCATCGACAGCCACGCTCTCACGGAGAATGCCGCGGGCATCGAGATTGGCAAGGACCAGAAGCATGCCTTCGCCTCGCGACTGAACTTCGAGACCTACAACCTGGGCCACCTCATCACCGCTGGCATCATCCACAAGCGGGCTACGGGCAAGACGACGCTGTTCGACTGCAGCAAGAAGGCGGCCGACTTCCTCTACCGCTTCCTGACCAACGATGCTGCCGAGCTGTCGCGCAATGCCATCTGCCCCTCGCACTATATGGGCGCGGCGGAGATGTATCGCGAGACGGGCGACGAGAAGTACCTGCGGCTGGCCGAGGGCCTGATAGCCATCCGCGACTCGGTGCAGAACGGCGAGGACCACAACCAGGACCGCCACAAGCTGCGCGACCAGTATGAGGCCATGGGGCATGCAGTACGCGCCAACTACCTCTACGCCGGCGTGGCCGACCTGTATGCCGAGACGGGCGAGGCCCAGCTGATGCGCAACCTGAGTGCCATCTGGGACGACATCGTGAACCACAAGATATACATCATGGGCGGATGCGGTGCGCTGTACGACGGCGTCAGCCCCGACGGCACCACCTACAACCAGCCCTCCATACAGCAGATCCATCAGGCCTACGGACGGCAGTTCCAGCTGCCCCAGGAGGCCGCCCACAACGAGATTTGCGCTCAGATAGGCATGATGCTCTTCTCGTGGCGCATGTTCCAAACGACGATGGACCCCAAGTATGTAGACAACATCGAGAACGAGCTCTATAACGGCATCCTCTCGGGCATCTCGCTCGACGGCCGCGACTTCTTCTACACCGAGGCCCTGCGCCGCACGAAGGAGTTCCCCTACACCATGCGCTGGCCCAAGCACCGACAGCGCTACATCACCTGCTTCTGCTGCCCGCCCAACACGCTGCGCACACTATGCCAGGCCCAGGAGTACGCCTACAGCATCAAGGGCGACACGCTGTGGGTGAACCTCTACGGCCAGAACCGCCTGTCGACGCCCGACCTGGAGGTGGAGATGCAGAGCGGCTATCCCTGGGACGGCCACGTGACGCTGACCGTCAAGCGCGCCAAGCACTTGGCCAGCATCCGCATGCACATACCCGGCTGGGCCACCGACATGCAGCTCAAGCTCAACGGCGAGCCTATCCTGGCCGAAGACCTGCGCCAGCCGCGCCGATGGAAGAAGGGCGACCGCGTGGAGCTCATCCTGCCTATGAAGGCCCGCCTCATCGAGGCCAACCCGCTGGTCGAGGAGGCTAAGAACCAGATAGCCGTCATGCGCGGACCCATCGACTACTGTCTCGAGGGCGAGGACATCAGCCTGAACGGCAGCGAAGCCCCGTCCGGCGAACAGCCCCGCATCAACGACATCGCCATCCCCGCCGACGTGCAGTTCACCGAGACCCGCGTCACCATCGAGGGCCACGAGATGGTGGCCCTCGAGGCCGACGTGCCCGTGGTGAGCCAGGACTTCTGGCGCAGCGACGAGCTCTACCGCGAGCTACGCCCCGCACACAGCAAGATGGCCCACATCCGCCTCATCCCCTACTACGCCTGGGACAACCGCGGCATCCAGGACATGTCGCTCTGGCTCCCCCTGGCACGATAGTCGGCACCACGTCCCCCTGGCCATCAGCATGGCCAACGGCGATGCGCATCAATCCGTTTGCTGTCATATCATATGTGATGATACGGTGATGATTAATACAGCGCATCCAGCCAGCAGAGGAAGCTCACCAGCGAGGCGTTCCAGTTGATGGCAATCTCGTTGCTCGCATACGACGACATATCGTCCAGATACGACTCGTCAGCACAGTCCGACGGATAGGGCTGGTTGATGGTAGCCTTGTCCTGCTGTCCGGGGTTCGGACCGCCCACCAGCATGCCGGGGAAGGGAGCCTCCACGCCGTCGGCTTCCGACGGACGGTGGTGCGGATGCATGACCCGCTTGTCGCCGAATCCCGTCACGTAGCAGTAGCCCGTGGCGTTGCGGCCCAGCAGGTAGTCGGCATTCTGCAGCGCATAGCGGCGATACTGCCGACCGCCCGTCAGCCTGTCGGCATAGAGCAGCAGCATGGCCTGGCAGCAGAGCTTCTCCGACAGACAGCCCCAGCCAAAGTCCGAAGCCTGATTGCCGAAGGGCGACTGGAAGTTCGACGTCTCCACCCCCTGCACGGTATGTGCACAGAGCGCCAGCAGCTGCTGCTTCATCGGCTCATAGAGTGCCGACTGGCTGTCGCCGAGCCACTCAAAGGCCCCCAGCGATGCCACCCCACCCCAGGAGGGAATGGTGAACTGCTGCGGCTGGTGCTTCCGGGCCTCGTCCAGATAGCATTGCTTGCCCGTCAGCCGATAGAGTGCCGAGGCAGCCCAGAAGAACTCATCGGTCACGTTCTCGTCGTCATACGCTCCTGTGGTGACGGCGGGATTGCTGAGCTCGCTCTGGCGATAGTAGTCGGCCGGATGCTCCTTCGCCCACTGGTAGGCTCGCTCGGCCATGGCGGCAGCCTGGGCCGAGAATCCGGGATAGTCCTCCTGATAGGGTTCAAGGAGCCGCGCGGCATCGGCCATCACGGCGGCAAAGTCCAGCGTGGCAGCCGTCGACTTCTTCACCACATAGCGCGGCTGCTTGCAGTCCACGGGCATCACGAAGCCCTCGAAGTTGGGCGTCGTCAGCTTGTGGTACACGCCGCCGTCGTAAGGATCCTGCATGGTCTGGAGCCACCTGAGGTTGAACATCATCTCGTCCAGCAGGTCGGGCGTCATGTTCCGGCTCTCGGGAATGTTCGTGTTGAGCCGTGCAAAGTAGTCCTTCTGCTGCTCATAGGCCACGAACATCAGCCCGATGCTGAAAGCCGAGTTCACCACATATTTATTATAGTCGCCCGCATCATACCATCCCAGGGGCGAGCTGATCACCGTTCCTGCCGGGCGCAGGGGCGATGCTGCCGAGGGGTGCACCAGCACCTTGGTGTCGGGATGCCCCAGCGGCCGGTTGTAGTCGCCGCCCATCTCGATAGGCACACCCGAACGTATCAGGTAGAACAGCCTCAGCGCCGATGTGGCAATGTCATGATAGGGATGCTCAGCCACCGTCAGCTCACACTGGCTGCCGCCCACGCTCACCTGGTATCTGCCCTCCTGCCCCAGGTCGCCCAGCGTCACCACATAGCGCGTCTTGCCCGACAGCGGCGACACCGCCTTGCGCACCTCACGGGGCTTCACCACACGGTCGTCGGGCGTCGTCACGCGCACCTTGCCTTTGGGGTTCATACCCTCCACCACGATTACTTTCTCTTGCTGCGGAGTCATGCCCACCTGGTTGCGGCGAATCTCCACCTTTTTCTGCGCCACAGCGCATAGCGCCGTCCCCAACACGGTCAATAATAAGAAGGTCTTTCTCATAGCGTTATCAGTCATTTTTGATGATTCTCAACCACGCGCCATCTTGTAGATAGCTTCCATATCCTCCGGCTGCAGCACTTTCAGGCCGCCGGGCGTACGCTTGCCGTCACGACTGCACTTGCGCACCATCTCACCAATCTCCTCGTCCGTGATGTCACGGCCTATCAGCTCCTTGATGTTCGTAGGCATGCCGATGGCGCGATAGAAGCACTCCATGGCCTCGATACCCTTCTCGGCCGTAGCCTCAGGGTCGGTATAGTCGTTAGGCACGTCCATCACGTTCACGGCAAAGCGCACGAAGCGACGCAGGTTCTCCTTCATCACGTAGCGTGCCCAGCTGGGCCATACGGCAGCCAGACCGGCACCGTGGGTCACGTCGAACATGGCACTCAGCTCGTGCTCCAGCTGGTGGGTAGCCCAGTCTTCCTGCTGTCCCATGCCCAGCAGTCCCCAGTGGGCCACCGAGCCGCCCCACATGATCTGTGCGCGCTGGCGGTAGTCGTTGGGATTCTTCAGCACGTCAAAGACGGCCGTCTTGATAGTGCGCAGCGTAGCCTCGGCCAGCGCAGCCGTCAGCTCCATGTCGTCGTCCTTCGTGAAGTAGCGCTCAAAGATGTGCAGCATCATGTCCGTCACGCCCGCCG
The DNA here is from genome assembly GCA_946548065.1 of uncultured Prevotella sp. Classification (GTDB taxonomy): domain Bacteria; phylum Bacteroidota; class Bacteroidia; order Bacteroidales; family Bacteroidaceae; genus Prevotella. The sequence goes on from CAMNPM010000045.1 coordinate 17,336, forward strand.
CCGTCTGGTACGGGGGAAGCGACATCGTGCGCTCAGGGTTCATGATGGCAAACTTCGGGCGCAGCAGGCTGCTCGAGAAGCCAATCTTCATGTCGCCGTCCTCATTGGTAATCACCGTTGCCTCGCTCATCTCGCTGCCGGCAGCAGGGATGGTCAGCACCGAGGCCACGGGCAGGGCCTTCGTCAGCTGAGCCTCGCCGATATAGTAGTTCCACACCTCCTCGTCGGCATTGGCCACACCCATGGCGATGGCCTTGCCCGAGTCGATGACGCTGCCGCCGCCCACGGCCAGGATGAAGTCGACACCCTCACGCCGGCACAGGCCGATGCCCTCGTGTACCAGCGACAGGCGCGGATTGGGCACCACGCCGCCCAGCGTCACAAACGGCACACCACCCTCCTGCAGCAGACTGCAGATCTTGTCCAGCAGACCCGAGCGCACAGCACTCTTGCCACCATAGTGCACCAGCACCTTCGTGCCACCATACTTCTTAACCAGAGCAGCCACCTGCTCCTCCGACTTCTTGCCAAACACCACTTCCGTCGGTGCGTAATAGTTGAAATCTCTCATGTCTGATATTAGTTTTTAATTATTAATTAACTATTGATAAGTATGACGTACCAAGCCCCAAAAGGTTTAACGCCACTCTGGCAAAATCCGTTAAAAAAGAGGGAATCTTTGTGATAATCTCAAAAAATGTGTACTTTTGCAGCATTGTTACCATAACTATCATAAGAAACTTTAGACGGATACTATCGCATGAGACGGATACTGACGATACTGATCTCTCAATTGCTTTTACTTTCAGTCCCATAATTGTTTGTTAAAATTTTTAGTTA
>CAMNPM010000046.1 GCA_946548065.1 uncultured Prevotella sp.
CGACGTGCTGCCGCTCTGCTCTGTTCCCTCAGGAACGGCAGCAGTAGGATAGGCATTGTTGCGCACCTGAATAAAGTGAGTGAAAGCGTTGCCGCCAAACTCGCGGTCATCAGCCTTCAACGTGGTAGCGAAGGTGGTCTTCACCGTCATCAGCTCATCGTCAATCAGCGTACTACCCGCTGCGACGGGCGTGTCAGCTGCTGCCTTCCACGTTGTTGCTGCGATGGCAGCAAGACTTAGTAAGGCAACAAACATCAGAGTTAGTTTTTTCTTCATAAGCGTTTTGTTTTTAAGTAAGTAATATATTATTTCAGTATTCCTTGCAAGTCGACAAAGTAGACAGAGTCGCAATTAGAATAGATTTCCACCCTCTTAATCACAAATCCTCTAATCAAATTCTTAGTACCCAAAGCTACGCGGATGCTGTCAACTCCACCCGGTGGCAATGGCTGCTTTGAGTAGCTATACCGCGTACAACCACACTGTGTCTTTATCTGATTGATGACAAAGGGGACGTTTCCCACGTTCTTGTAGCGGTAGTAGTGAACAACAGAATCCTGACCGTCATATTCACCGAAGTCATAACGGTTGTTCTCCAGAAACTCTATACTGGTGACAGGATTCACTAAGGCTTTGACACGCTGACACGACATGAGCAGAACCAGGCAGCATAGTTGACAGAATATCAGCAGTCTTTTCATATAACCTCTTTAGTTAATATCCAGTCGGAAGGAGTTAATCCTCCCATTCAATCTTGATGGCACGGGAGCCATTGATCATGTTCTCGCGGTGGCGATAAAGCACACCGTCGCGGAAATAATAATAGGCAGGGTCGCCGTTAAACTCAATGGTGGCATAGGGCAGCTCATGATTGTTGCCGTCGAACCACTTCGTATCAACAGGATCCGAACCGATATAGGTGATAGTGGCTGTATAGTCGTCACGAAGTTCAAACTTGTTGCCAAACTCATCAGTAAACTTGCCAACATACTTGTGCTCCTTTGAGCCGCAGCCCACCAGGAGAACCATTGCAAACAGAAAACTTAGAATAATTAACTTCTTCATTTCTTATTCGACTTGTCCGATCACATCGAACACTTATTTGTTGTTTCTTTTTGAAAAGAAGGGCACCCTTCCTACTGAGGGGAAGAGGGTGCCCTTCGATTTATAGACGTTTCTTAGTTCTTCTTACTTTGCAGGTGCAGGAGTAACAATTGTTGTCTTCGCCACAGGAACTTTGATGAAGTCAGTCAGGAACTCACCCCACTTGTAGGTAATCTTGAACTTCAGGTACAGGTTGCAATTCTGATCAAGAGCAGTACCGTTGTTCTTGTAAGTTACGTATCCGAACGGAGCATTGTAAGATTTCAGTTCATCAACAGTAGCAGGCAGAGTACCGGCGCCAGCAGCGTAGCCATTCAGTACGATAGTGGCAGGAACGGGTTGAGGAGTACCGTTGAGGTCGATCTCTGCACTAGTCACGTCGAGCTCAATCTTCTTAACATTATAGTAACCACCTGCAACGAGGGTTGTAGCTGAAGTACCGGTCAACCAGTAGTTCCAGTAGTTGCTGAAGTCAGCCTTATAAGTAGAGCCGAATACGCGACCACGCCAGTCAGACAGACGAACCATATCCATGATGTTCAGGTAAGAACCAGTCTCACCCAGGTCAACACCATCGATGAAGTTGCCTTCTGAAGCTGCGGGCGGGTTGACAGGACGGATGAAGAGGGCAGTGTAGTAGTCGTTAGACTCACCATCAACGAACTCAATCTTGACATCCTTATCAGTCTCACCACAAACATAGCCGATTGCCTTGATGTCAAGAGCCAACTCCTTAGTGTTCAGCATTTCCTCAACAAACGAGACAGTTGTTTCGTCGCCATCGTAATACAGCTCAAGCTTGTTACGACCGCCATCAGGCCAATCATTAGTAAGAGGATCAATAGTTGGCTGATTATTTGAAATCTTAGCAACCAGCTGAGCTGTAGCAGCGTTAAATGCAGTACCACCCTTGCTGGCAATCAGTCCAAGGCTGTCGATAGGATCGGTTAAAGAACCATCAACATTAGCAATCTTGAACCAGTAAACAACCTCCTGGCCATTGATTTTGAACGTATGCTTGCCTTCATTGTGCTTGTGGAACTGGTACTTAATAGAAGTGACAGCCTCATCAAGCTTCAGAATACCCTGCTTAGTAGCGTCAGTTCTGGGATAGGTAACAAACGGAGAGTTCAGGTCGTTCTCGAAGAGGGTATTGGTGTGACTCGTCTGGCCAACCTCAGTAGGAACGTTGACATTGAAGCGAGCCTTATCCAGAGCACCATCCTTCTTAGTCCAGTACTCGTTATAGTGGTCAGCTGTTTCAACGGTGTAAACCTTCTTCACACCCTTAACCTTAGCAATCAGCTTCACAGTGAATGAAGGAACAGTCTTACCAGGCTTAGCGACATACTTGATAGTGTGGCTAATGCTATCACCAGCATTTTCCCAAAGGGTATTCTTAGCAACAGTCCACTTCAGCAGGTGGGTTGTCTCAGAAATAGATGCATCAGTGGTCTCTTCAACTTCACCAACACGGATAGGATCAGCAGTTAAATCCTGAGTAAGTGTTGTTCCATCAATTTGGTAGTTAGTATAGAAGTACTCACGGCTTACGCCAATCTTCTGCAACTCATTGTAAAGCTGAACGTTAATCTGCTCAACAGTGGTTGGGTTCTCATTATTAGCAACATCGCACTTGAACGTGAAGTCGTTCATCTTGATGACGAAGTCCTCGCTGGGAATAGCAGGAGTCTCTTTCTCAACAATCTTCACCTTGATGTAAGCAACCTCAACCTCGTCGCTGCCCTTCATCAGCTTAGCGCGGATAATCGGGGTACGACCGATAGCAGCACGACCAGTAGTAGTGAACACACGGGCAGTGATGACAGAATCGTTATGCAGAGTGATGAAGTCAGCCTGGTCGGTATTGTTAGTACCAATCTTGTAGTTCTTGACTACCTCGAACTTAAGCGTCAGACCCAGAGACTTAACCAATTCTTCTGCATCAAGGCAGTCTTTAGGATCAATTAGTACCGGATGATCCTTATAAGCGTGAGCACCAACAACATCATAAAGGTTGATACCTACAGAGTCGTTGTAAACCAACTCAAGATCATAGTCGGTACCATCTGTTGTATCCCATACTTTCTTATTTTCAATGTTAGTGGGCAAGAAGGTAGCAGGATCTTGCTTGGTAGCATCTACAGCAGCATCATTGATGACGACACGGCGGAAGTGCAGATCGTCAGCATTGGCTACACGGGTCAGCGTCTTGTTATATAGGCGGAGCTGGTCAAGATCTTCATTTACGAAGGCAGCATAGTCAGAAGTGATAGAAGCATCACCCTTGGTAGCCTGCAGAGCAGCAACGGAAATATATTCGTCTGTAGCAGCCTTGCCAGTTACATTAACCTCAACGGTCAGGATACCATTCTTGAAGTCCTTGAACTTAGGAGTAGCAGCGAAACCAACAGACTTGGCACGACGAGCATACTCTGCATCGGGCTTCACAACATAAGAAAGAATGTACTTCTTCAGAGAGTCAACATTCACGTTGCTGGGGTTCACATGATAGTATGCGAGTGTGGTGGGGTTGATCACCTTCTCAGCACCATCTTCCTTCCACCATTCAGCAGCATCGTCCTGCTTAGCGGTCTTCAAATCCTTAAATTTGAAAGAAGCCACACGGATAGCGGGTACACCACCAGTGTAGAAACGACCAATAGCATCTTTCTCGAATACGAGGCTGCGCAGAGCGTTGTTCATAGCGATGCGGATACCATCCTCATAGCCCTCAACACCCTTAATCAGCAGGTCGCCATTGTCCATGATGGCGGTGATGGCATTTTCTGCCAGCCACATCTTACCAGTATAGGTAGAGTCAGCAGGAGTTTTGTTGGGGTTGACCTCAATCCACTCGCCATAGTGAGCAGAAGCCTTGTCGGTGCAGGGTGCGTAGTAGATAGCCTTCTCAGCAGAAACGCCGTTCTTACCGTCAACGCCGTCCTTACCGTCCTTACCATCCTTGCCGTCAACGCCGTCCTTACCGTCCTTACCGTCAACGCCGTCTTTACCATTAGTACCGTCAGTACCAACAGCCTTCCATGACTGCTTGACACCATTCAGATACCAGTAACCATCGTTACCAATAGTCCAAACATCGGCATCTTTGCCGTTTGTACCATTAGTTCCATTGATACCGTTAGTACCATTGGCACCATTCATGATTTTGTAGCTGGTGGTGCTACCGTTCTTCATCATGAAGACCTCAATACCGCCAGTACCGTCTGTAAGCTGCTTGACATCCGTCAGCACATAGCCGTTGGTCACCAGAGAGTTAATCTGGTCAACGGTTTTGCCGATCTCATCAATCTGCGACTGCAGGTTCTTGATGTCGTCGTCATAATCCTTACAAGACGTAACTACACTCGCAGTAGCGAACAAGGCTACCACGAGCATCGAACTAAAAAACTTTGTTTTGTTCATACGAATTGTTTTAATTAATAAATAAAATAAATGTTATATTGTTCTCTATTCTCTCACAAAATCAGCTCACATCTTATAGCGCGAGATGCGGTAAAAAGAATTGACACGTAAGGTAATAAAGGGCAAGTAATTAAAGAAAAATGAAAAGACCGGGCCCGCTTGGGAGGGGGCGGGTCCGGCCTGTTTTCATGGTTTGGCCGTGGGGTTGCTGACGGCTTGGATGATGGTGGCGTTCATGGTGTCTATTCGGTTGGCATCGAGGGCGCTGAGGTAGATGTGTGTGGTGCGCTCGGTGTGGTGGCCCATGCCCTCGCTGATGATGTTGACGGGTATGTCGAGCGACCGTGCTATGCTGGCCCACGAGTGTCGGGCTACGTACATGGTGAGTGGCTGCTGGATGCCGGCCTTCTGTCCGATGGGCTTCAGCATGATGTTGACCAGTCGCTGGCCTTCGCGGTACTGCCACCGCTCGCTGCCGTTGCTGCGCTTGATGATGGGCAGCAGATAGTCGGCATTGTGCGAGGGGTGTCGGTCGATGATGTCCTGCATCTGCTGTTCCCAGCGTATGGCGAGCTGCTGTCCGGTCTTTCTCCGCCGGTAGGTCAGTATGCCGTTGCTCAGGTTGCTGGGTTTGAGATATGCCATGTCGACGAAGGCCATGCCTCGGGTGTAGAGTGAGAAGAGGAATAGGTCGCGGGCCAGGCTTTCGGGTGGAGTGAGGTTCTGCAGCCTGCTCAGCTGTTGTATCTCCGCCAGGGTGATGGCTCGTTTGCGTGTTTTGGCAAATCCGGTATAAACCTGTGTGAAGGGCCGCTGGTCGTGGATGTGATAGTCGGCTACGGCGCGGTTGTAGATGGTTCGCAGCACTCTCATGTAGAACGAGCGTGTGTTGATGGCGAGGTGTCGCGCCTTGAGGTGTCGTTCGTAGTTGTCGATGATGTTGGCATCGATGCTGGTCAGGCTGATGTCGTCTTGTCCGATGAAGCGTAGGAAGCTGTTGGTGGCGCAGCGGTAGGTTTCTGCGGTGCGCTGCTGCTGGAAGGCGTTGAGTCGTTCTGTCAGCATGGCTACGTGTTGTGTGAGTGATGGAATGTTGTTGTCGGTTGCCGGGTTGTTGTCCTCGACGGGTGTCAGCCGGTAGTCCTTGCCGTTGAGTCTGATGCGGATGTTGTCAGCACAGGCTATGTTGATGTTCATTTCCAGTAGATTGTCCATAGTGGTTCATGTTTTAGAAGTTATAGGTAGGTAAGGTAAAAGATTAGCAATAAAGACACAGGGCTGTTCCTTAACCGGGAACAGCCCTGCTGTGGTTGTGTGGTTGCTTGGTAAGCGTGTGTGGCTTATTTGGCAATCATGATGGTGACGCGGTTGAGGTCGTTCTCAGCGAACGGCTGCTCGTGGGCACCCTTCGACTCGTAGGTGATGCGGTCGGCAGCAATGTCGTACTGCTCGATGAGTGCCTTCACTACCACGTCGGCACGCTTCTGGGCCAGACGGTCGTTGATGCGGTCGTTACCGGTGCCTGCATCGGCATAGCCTACCACGCTCACCTTAGCATCCTTGTTGGCCTTCAGGTAGTCGGCAATGTCCTTGATCTTGCTGGCCTCGGTGGGACGGATGTTGGTCTTGTTGATGAGGAAGAACACCTCGCGGCGCAGCGGCTCAACCACTACGGGAGCGGGAGCAGGAGCGGGTGCTGGCTTCACGATGGGCTTGGGCTCGGGAGCGGGCTCGGTGTAGGTGGGCTCGGGCTCTGCGGGACGCTCAACAACGGCATAGGGCTTGCTGAGGTTGATGCGCAGACCGATGAGGGCGTTCACATACTTGTCCATGTTGTTGCCGTACTTCGAGTTGTACTTGTCCGACAGTCCGTTGGCGTTACCCTCGACGAGCAGACCTACATAGTCGCTCAGACGGAACAGTGCCTGCAGACCGACGCGTCCGTAGGGGCGCACCTTGGTGCCGTCCCAGAGGTACTGCATGTTGTAGCCGCGGGCAGCCAGGTCCTGGGCATCGCTGTTGCCCCAGGCGATGTTGGCACCACCACCGATGAATGCTGAGAGGTTGAAGAAACGCTTGGGATTCCATCCTGCAACGAGGTTCGACAGGTTGAAGGTGACGTCCAGACCCGGAGCGATGTACTTCCACTTGTAGGTCATGATCTCGCGGTTGTTGAAGCCGCCCCTCGACTGGTAGGCATTAGCCTGCAGGCGCAGACCGATGACCTTAGAGAACTGCCAGCCCAGACCTACCTGCAGGTTGGGTGAGATGAGGTCCTTGAACTTAGCCTCACCAATGGTCCACTGGGCACCGCCCTGCAGGTCGATGTAGGTGTAAGGCTTGAATTTGTAATCAGCATCCTGAGCTGATGCGGTTGTCACTCCCACTGACAGCAGGGCAACAGCCAAAAGTGTCTTGAAAAATTTCATAAATCCTTAATATTAAGTATAAAACATGTCTATTCCGCTGCAAATTTACGAAAAGATATTTGAAAATGCAAAAAAAACAAGAAAAAAGTTGTCATTTCATAAAAAATCCCGCTGGCGGTTGGTGCTGCGGGACTTCATGTTATGCTTTCTCATTATTCCTCGAAGGACTTTCGCCTTTGTTATTTCTTAATCATGTGGAGACCTTTCTTGGCCAGCGAAACCACAACGTAATTGAAGATAATCATAATCCTAAAAACTTTCTTTTTTTGTTAATCCTAAAAACTACTAATCAATGTCTGTCTGTCTTGTTTGACGGTGCAAAATTACCAATTGTGCGCGGACACACCAAACGTTTTCCAGGAAAAAGTGTCTTGTCGGCCAACTTATTGACTTAGGTCAAACGGACGGTGTTTCAGTTAATAGTTCTTAAATAATAGAATAGGCGTTTGGTTTATTCGGAAATAGGAGGTAATTTTGCATGTCTCAAAACGTAAAACGACAACTTATTCTCATAAATTAAACAAATATGATTTATTCAACTGAAGTGAAGAACATGTGTAGCGTTTGCAAGGGCGCTTATCATGGACCTGCACCCATTCCCGAGGAGGGCAAGTGGATTCAGGCAAAAGAGATCAAGGACATTTCGGGTTACACCCACGGTATTGGCTGGTGCGCTCCTCAGCAGGGAGCCTGCAAGCTGAGCCTGAACGTGAAGGAGGGCATCATCCAGGAGGCCCTGGTAGAGACCATCGGTTGCACGGGTATGACCCACTCAGCCGCCATGGCCAGCGAGATTCTGCCTGGCAAGACCCTGTTGGAGGCCCTGAACACCGACCTGGTGTGCGACGCCATCAACACTGCTATGCGCGAGCTGTTCCTGCAGATTGTCTACGGACGTACACAGAGCGCCTTCTCAGAGGGCGGTCTGGCTATCGGTGCCGGTCTGGAAGACCTGGGTAAGGGTCTTCGCTCGCAGACGGGTACGCTCTATGGCACTGTTGCCAAGGGTACTCGCTATCTGGAGCTGACCGAGGGTTATATCACCAAGATGTACCTCGATGCCAACAACGAGGTTTGCGGCTACGAGTATGTACACCTTGGCAAGATGATGGAAGCCATCAAGGGCGGTATGGATGCCAACGAGGCTATGAAGAAGAACACCGGTTCTTACGGTCGTACCACCGAGGAGCAGGGTGCAGTGAAGGCTATTGACCCACGTAAGGAGTAAAGGAGGACACGACGATGATAAGAAAAGTACAGTTTGAGAGTCAGGAGCGCCGTATCAACCAGGTTCTTGCTGCTCTGAAGGAGAATGGCATCAACAGCATTGAAGAGGCCAACGAGATTTGTGACAAGGCTGGTGTAGACCCCTACCAGATGTGTGAGGACACCCAGCGCATCTGCTTCGAGAATGCGAAGTGGGCATACGTATGCGGAGCCGCCATCGCTATCAAGAAGGGTGTGAAGACCGCTGCCGACGCTGCCGAGGCTATCGGTATCGGTCTGCAGTCGTTCTGCATCCCCGGTTCTGTGGCCGACGACCGTAAGGTAGGTCTGGGTCATGGTAACCTGGCTGCCCGTCTGCTGCGCGAGGAGACTGAGTGCTTTGCCTTCCTGGCAGGCCACGAGTCGTTCGCAGCTGCCGAGGGTGCTATCAAGATTGCCGAGATGGCCAACAAGGTTCGCCAGAAGCCCCTCCGCGTCATCCTGAACGGTCTGGGCAAGGACGCTGCACAGATTATCAGCCGCATCAACGGCTTCACCTACGTGCAGACTCAGTTCGACTACTTCACCTCTGAGCTGAAGATTGTCAAGGAGGTTCCCTATGGCAACAACCCCAGCCGTCTGAAGGTGAAGTGCTATGGTGCCGACGATGTTCGCGAGGGCGTAGCTATCCTGTGGCACGAGAATGTCGACGTGTCGATTACGGGTAACTCTACCAACCCCACCCGCTTCCAGCACCCCGTGGCAGGTACCTATAAGAAGGAGCGCACACTGGCTGGCAAGCCCTACTTCTCAGTAGCCAGCGGTGGTGGTACGGGCCGTACCCTGCACCCCGACAACATGGCCGCCGGTCCTGCTTCTTACGGTATGACCGACACGATGGGCCGTATGCACAGCGACGCTCAGTTCGCCGGCTCTTCGTCGGTTCCTGCTCACGTTGAGATGATGGGCTTCCTGGGCATTGGCAACAACCCGATGGTGGGTGCTACCGTTGCTATCGCCGTAGCCATCGACCTGGCGCTGAACAAGAAGTAAGAAGTTGAAAAACTGAAAGGTTAAAAAAGGGCTGCGCTTCCTGTGAACGGGGGCGCAGCTTTTTTTGTGTCAGTTCGTAGAAAAAAGCTCATTAACTCAAATCATCGTTTCAGTTAATTCATTTGATGATTTGAATTGGCTCAACTGTTCTTCTGAGTTAATTCACCTTTCCTGCTGAGTGATGAAGGGAGCTTCAGACACAAAGTGCATGGGTTCGCCGGTTATTGGGTGGCGGAACCATATCTCGGCAGCGTGAAGCATCAGACGCTGGCCCTTGGTGCCATAGAGCTCGTCGCCCACGATGGGACGGCCCAGTCCGTCGGGGTGGGCGCAGTGGATGCGCAGCTGGTGGGTGCGGCCGGTCTGGGGATAGAGGGCGACTAAGGAGGAGGGAGAATGGTTGATGGAGGATGGCTGATGGCTGATGGCTGATGGCTGATGGCTGATGGAGGATGGCTGATGGCTGATGGCTGATGGCTGGGATGATTCCAGAAACTCGTAGTCGGTGACGGCGCGCTTGCCGTGCTCCAGGTCTACCATCTGTCGCGGGCGGTTCATGGGGTCTGGGCGCAGGGGGAGCGAGATAGTGCCTTGCTGGGGAATATTTTTTGGAGTGTACTCCAAAACTTTTTCGCCTGCACTCAAAAAAGATTTTGAGTACACTCCGGAAAACGGCTCTAAGAGAGCTATATATTTCTTCCTCACTTGATGTTTGACGAACTGCTCCTGCATGGGTCGGTAAGCCTCCAGCGACTTGGCCACGATGAGCAGCCCCGAGGTCCCCATGTCCAGTCGGTGGGCGATGATGCTGCCGGGATAGCGCTGCTGCATGATGGTCTCTACCGAGTAGTCCTCGATGCGGCCAGGGACGGAGAGCAGTCCGCTGGGCTTGTCGACCACGATGATGTGTTCGTCCTCGTAGACCGTGGGCAGCTCCAGCCGCTCGAAGCCCAGCGACTCCGGGTCGGGGTCAACCTCCAGCCCTTGCAGCATCCACGTGAGCAGGGGCTTGCACTTGCCCCGGCAGGCCGGGTAGTAGTTCAGATGCTGGCGCAGCTCCACCTTGGTGGGCTGTCCCCACCAGAACTCAGCCATGCAGAGCGGCTTCAGTCCTTGCTGATAGGCATACTGCAGCAGCTTGGGTGCGCAGCAGTCGCCCGTGCCGCCCGGAGGCAGCGGAAAGTGGCGCTGCAGCTTGGGGCGGGAGTAGTATTCCTGCCAGAGCTGCACCAGGTCTTTCGTCTCGCCGCGGGCGTTCAGCAGCTGATACTGGTGGAACAGCCAGAACTGGAGGTCTTGGGAGGCTTTCTTAGCGGCAAGCGGCGAGAGCTGAGCGGTGAGTTGGGAGATTTCTCTTTCCTTCGTCTTGAAGTAGCCGTCGGGCTGCTGGGCATCGTAGATGGGCGGCACGAAGTAGTCCCAGTCGTTGCGGCCGGATAATAGGCCGCTGTAGGCGGCTAAGAAGAATAGAGGGGGTGGGGGAGATTGTGGGGATTGTGAGCTTTGTGGGTATTGTGGGCTTTGTGGGGATACTATTAGGACTCCGAACATCTTGCCTCGGTCGGCATCTTGGCGCAGTTCGGGGTGGGCGGCGATGTAGGCTTGCAGCTCTTGCGCTGCCTGCTGGCAGAGCGGGTGGGGCTCGTAGCAGAAGGGGTAGGTGAACCGCTCGGGCGGTGCCTCGGTGCTATGGAGTGGGTGCAGCTGTGGTGCCTCGGTGCTGGGGAGTGGGTGCAGATGGTGGGTCATTTTGCTGTTTTGTGGGCAAAGGTATATATTTTTTTTCAATTATTTGGCTTTTAGCCTAACTTTTCGTAATTTTGCCGTAGATGAAGACTACTTTTCTTACGATGCTGTTGCTGGCTGTCGGCCAATGTCTGATGGCGGGACAGCTGACGGTGCAGGTTGCCCGCCAGCGGGCAGCCGCTATGCTGGGCAGCGACGAGCGGCTGCAGCTGGTGCTGCAGGGCACTGGCGAGCAGCCTGCCTATTATGTGTTCAACCGCCCTGAGGGTAAGGGCTTTGCCATCGTTGGCGGCGACGACCGCATGGAGCGGCTCCTGGGGTGGGGCGACAAGGGCAGCATCGACCCTGCCGACATGCCTCCGGCCCTGCTGGAGTGGCTGGAGCAGTGCGAACGCCAGGTCGTGCTGTTGCGCGAGGGTAAGGCTCCGTTGCGTCGGGCTGTGCGTCGGGCGGCACCCATCGCTCCGATGATTACCACCGAGTGGGGACAGCGGTCGCCCTACAACGACCTGACTCCCTACTATGAGGGCGAATACCACAGTGCGACGGGCTGTCTGGCTACGGCGATGGCGCAGCTGCTGAAATACTGGCACTCAGCAACTCCCACAGCCCCAATACCTGCCTATACCACCGAGACGCTGGGCATTCGTATGGAGGCACTGTCCGCCACCACCTTCAACTACGACATCATGCTCGACAGCTATGGCGGCATCTATGCGCCAGAGTCGGCCCAGGAGGTGGCGCGGCTGATGCTCTACTGCGGACAGGCTGCCGAGATGGATTACGACTTCGACTCGGGGGCCGTCACCTCAGGGAAATACCTGGCGCGATACTTCGGCTTCAGGACCGACTATACCGACAAATATCGTGCCACCCATCTCTCCGACTGGGAGGGACTGCTCTACGAGGAGCTGGAGGCCGGACGCCCCATGCTCTATTCGGGCAAGAAGATTACGGGTGCGGGACATGTGTTTGTGGTCGACGGCTACAAGGACGGATACTTCCACGTGAACTGGGGCTGGTATGGGTCCAGCAACGGATACTTCGACATTACGCTGGCCAATCCCGACGACCCTGACAGCGCCTACCTCTGGGAGGGCTACCGCTGGGCTCAGATGGCGGTCATCGGACTGCAGCCTGCCGCCAGCACAGCGGTGCGGCCGATTGTCAGCACTCCTACGGCCGACAACGGTGAGGAGGTGGTCTACGACCTGCAAGGTCGCCGCGTGGCGCATACCAAGAACAAGGGTGTCTATATTGTCAATGGACGCCTGCACATCATCAAATAAAACTACGGATTGTCTGATTTATCTGATTTAGAACTACTGATAGTCTGATTTATCTGATTTTCCTGGCGGCAATGCGCTTGGCCTTCGCCTCGGAGGCGGGTGAGAGCTTGCCCTTGAGATAGGTCTCGATGATGAGACCCGCCACCGGAGCGGCCAGGTCGGCTCCGAAGCCTCCATGCTCTATATATACGCTGACGGCTATCTTGGGCTCGTTCATCGGAGCAAAGCCGATGAAGGCAGAGTGGTCTTCGCCCGGATTCTCTATCGTACCCGTCTTGCCACAGATGGGGTAGGTGGTCTTGATGCTGGTGGCGGTACCCTTCTCTACCGCCCGGTGCATGGCGTCGACCACTATCGGATAGGCCTGTGCAGCCACCTTGGTCTGCCGACGGGTCAGGTAGCGCTGGTTTCGGGTGTTCTGGTGAATGTGTGGGATGTAGTACCAGCCCCTGTTTGCTATCGTGACGGCCAGGTTGCAGAGCTGGAGCGGAGTCAGCGTGACGTCGCCCTGTCCCATGCCGGCCCACCAGATGGTCTTGCCGTCCCATCCCTCCTTATAGCGGCGGTTCAGGTAGTCGGCTCCAGCCAGCAGGCCTCCCTGCTCGCCCTCGATGTCGATATGCATGGGCCCACCCAGCCCCATCGACTGCATATAGCTGCGCCAGGTGTTGATGGCCTCGTCGCGCGAGGAGTACATGAAGTCGTCGTTGATCATCGAGGCGAAGGTGACCAGGAACCATGAGTTGCAGCTCTGGGCTATGGCATCCTTGAGGGCCAGCGGTGAGCGGTGCTGGTGGCAGCCCACCCGTATGTTGCCGTCGATGAAGCCCTTGTGGCACTCCACGCGCGTTTCAGGCGTGACGATGCCCTCAGAGAGCAAGGTCAGTGCCTGGGCCGTCTTGAAAGTGGAGCCTGGTGCCTGCGGCCTGCCGATAGCCTGCCGCACATCAGGTCCGTTGGGGGTGTTGGTGGCCAGACAGAGTATCTCGCCGTTGGCCGGGTTGATGGCCACGATGCTTCCCGTCTTGCCTTGCAGCAGGCGCTCGCCCAGCTGTTGCAGCATGGGGCGCAGCGTCAGCGGACCGTCGGCAGGCAACAGTTGCGCACTGACACACAGTCCTGCCATCAGCAAGAACAATGTAAAAAAGCCACGTGTGAGGGTAGTATGTTTCGGTATAAGCCTTTCGGTTTTCATCTTCGTTCTATTTTCTGCCACAAAGGTACAAAGAAATCCTGAATCTGCAAAATTTGAATCTTTTTTTGTATCTTTGCACCGCAAAAGTGTGTATAGTAATATTTGGTGTTTGATAAAAATAGTAAAATACAATAAGTTTCATGGCGAGGGAACAGTCACAACTGAGAGAGCGGCAGCGGACCAACCTGAAGGAGCCGCGGAGATATAAGGTGATTATGTATAACGACGACTTCACCACGATGGAGTTTGTCGTAATGATATTAGTACAGGTGTTTCTGAAAAGTCAGGAGGAAGCAGAGACCCTGATGCTGCAGGTGCACCACTCCGGCAAGGCGGTGGTGGGCATCTACAGCTACGACATCGCAGTGTCGAAGACCCGCAAGGCCACCAACATGGCCCGGGAGCAGGGCTATCCGCTGCGGCTGACCGTTGAACCTGAGCAAGAATAGTGGACATGGCAGAGATAAAACAAACGAAGCGAGCAGCTCAGATACTGAGTAATGCTTTCAATCTGGCCAAGGAGAGTCGGCACGAGTTTGTAACCCCTGAGCACCTGCTGTTAGCTCTGATGCAGGAGTTCAACTTTACCCACGCCATCAACAAGTTCACCAACCCCCTGACGCTGCACCAGCGTGTGACGGAACGGCTGAAAGCGATGGAAAGGATGCCTGACGGCACGGAGTACGAGCCAGAGCTGTCGGTACAGATGGAGCAAATCGTCGAGATAGCCTGCAGGCAGGTACACTACAGCAGCGCTGAGGAGATGGACATCCCACACCTGGCCATGGGACTGCTGCACATCGAGGAGTCGTGGGCCTGTTATCTGCTCCACGAAGCCATTAAAGGTGAAGTCAGCATCTTCATAGGCGGCCTGATTACCGCATACGAGATTGACGACTACCTGGAGGATGGTACGGGTGACTTGTTCGGTTTTGACGAAGACGAAGACGAATATGACGATGAGGAAGATGAGGATGACGATGAAGAGGAGGATGAAGAGGATGAAGACCGGCCCGCAGACATCGAACAGAGGCAGCCGCTCAGGAAAGAGAAGGGCTGGCGGCGGCTCGTCACCTGCATGAACGACCTCTACCAGCAGCAGAACCCGCTCATCGGCAGGGAGCAGGAGCTGCAACGGACTATCCAGGTGCTCTGTCGTCGCGACAAGAACAACCCGCTGCATGTGGGCGAACCGGGAGTAGGCAAGACCGCCCTTGTCTGGGGACTGGCACGAATGATTGAAGAGGGGAAGGTACCCAGCCGGCTGAAGGGCAGCCGCATCTATCAGCTTGATATGGGAACACTACTTGCCGGGACGCAATTCCGCGGCGACTTCGAGAATCGCATTAAGCAGATTATGGACGGTGTGCAGTCCGAGGGCAACAACATTGTATATATCGACGAGATCCATACCCTCGTGGGAGCAGGTGCCACCAGCGACACCGCGATGGACGCATCGAACATGCTGAAGCCTTACCTGGAGACGGGATCCATCCGATTTATTGGCTCTACCACTTACGAGGAATACAACCGGTATTTCTCACGGTCGAAAGGCCTGATTCGCCGTTTCCAGCAGATAGACATCGCAGAACCGACCACCAGCGAAGCCAAGCACATCCTCCGTCAGCTACAGCCCCGCTACGAAGAGTTTCATGGAGTGGAATATGACGACGAGGCCATCGACTTCGCCGTAGAAGCCAGCGCAAAGTATGTCAATGACAGATTCCTGCCCGACAAAGCCATAGACCTCATCGATGAGGCTGGGGCAAGCTTCGAGCTAAGACGGCAGACGGCAGACGATGGCGAGCACCACTCGCCGGCCAGAGTAGGCAAGGCTGATATTGCCGATGTGCTGTCGAAGACGTGCAAGGTCGACGCCCTGGCCGTTGCCGAAGAGGACGACTATCAGCAATTAGAGACCCTGTCGACACGCATGCTCTCACAGATATACGGGCAGGACGAGGCCATCCGGCAGGTGGTGGAGGCCGTGCAGATGTCAAGAGCCGGACTGCTCGACGACAACAAGCCCCTGGCCTCGCTGCTCTTTGTCGGTCCTACCGGTGTTGGAAAGACGGAGGTCGCACGGGTGCTGGCCAAGGAGATGGGCATCGAGCTGATACGCTTCGACATGAGCGAATACACTGAGAAGCATACCGTGGCCAAGCTCATAGGCTCGCCTGCGGGCTACGTGGGATACGAGGACGGAGGACTGTTGACGGATGCCATCCGCAAGACACCCAACTGCGTGTTGCTGCTCGATGAGATTGAGAAGGCACATCAAGACATATACAACATCTTGCTGCAAGTGATGGACTATGCCCGGCTGACCGACAACAAAGGACGCAAGGCCGACTTCCGCAACGTGGTGCTTATCATGACCTCGAATGCCGGAGCGCAGTTTGCCTCGCACAGCGTAGGCTTCAACAATACCGTCAGCCGGGGCGATGCGATGATGAAGCAAGTGAAGCGGACCTTCAAGCCCGAGTTCATCAACCGCCTTTCGGGTGCTGTCGTGTTCCATGACATGGACAAGGAGATGGCTACGCTCATCCTGAAGAAGAAACTCCGCGAGCTTGACACTAAGCTGACGGCAAAACAAGTGAAGATGACCCTTACGGCAGAAGCCTTCGACCATCTGCTCAAGGTAGGATTCACACCCGAATACGGAGCGCGCGAGATGGATCGCGTCATCGCCCAGCAGCTGAAGCCCTTGCTGATGCGCGAAATACTGTTCGGCAGTCTCAGGCAAGGAGGAACCGTGGTTATTGGACTACTGGACAATTCCACCATTGGTCTGTTGCCCCCAACAGAAAAAGCCTAATATTAAATTGAACAGATAAATCGTAAAATACTAAATCGTAAATCGTAAAAAATAAATAGTAAATCGTAAATCGTCAAATAGTAAATAACTATGGTTTGGCAATTGGATGACGAGCTGTGGTTTCCCAATCCCAGATGGGGCGAAGAAGACGGACTGGTGGCCATAGGCGGCGACCTCTCCGCCAACCGGCTTTTGCTTGCCTACAGCAATGGCTTCTTCCCGTGGTATGCCTACCAGATGGAGCACGAACCACATTGGTACTGTCCGCTCGACCGTTTTGTCATCTTTCCAAGCGAAATACACATTAGCCACTCTATGCGCCAACTCCTGCGGCAGCAGAAATACGAAGTGACCTTCAACGAAGACTTTGAGGGTGTCATACAAGGCTGCTCGACGGCACAAGGCCGCAACGAGAAAGGTGGAGCATGGCTTGGCCCCGACATCATTGAGGCATACACCAGGCTCCATCGCCTTGGATATGCCGCCAGCGTCGAAGTCTGGGAGCCTGCAGCCAACTCGATGGGCAAGCGGCTCGTAGGCGGTCTCTATGGCGTCTGTCTCTGCAAAGCCTTCTTTGGGGAAAGCATGTTCTCACTCGCACCTAATGCCTCCAAGTTTGCACTCATACACTTGGCAAACAGTATGAAGGCCGCAAGCGGGCGCTTTATCGACTGCCAGTTCGAGACCGCCCTCTTCAAGTCAATGGGCGGACGCCACATCACCTACGACGAATATATGCAGATACTGAGTGCATAAGATAGTATCTGTAGTTTCTTCCCGCACTCCACCTTGTTCATGTGAAATACGGCTAAAATTGATGGTTCACTGGGTTTGACGTGAGGACCGGAGCAAAAAAAATCGAGGCTTGGAATGTTGCATCCAAGCCTCGATGATTATAGAGGAAAAATATAATATCGTTTTATTCAGCCTTAGCCTCTTCAGCGGGTGCCTCCTCAGCCTTTACCTCCTCAGCAGCGGGTGCTGCCTCTTCGGTGGCGGGAGCTTCAGCTTTGGCGGCAGACGACTTGCGCGAACGACGTGTCTTCTTCTCTGCCTTCGGGCCTTTCAGCATGTTCTCGTCGAAGTCGACAAGCTCGATGAATGCGATATCTGCACCATCGCCCTTACGGCTGCCCAGTTTGATGATACGGGTGTATCCACCGGGACGGTCGCCAACTTTCTGAGCAACAGGGCCAAAGAGTTCCTTGAGGGCTTCCTTGTCCTGCAGATAGCTGAATACTACACGACGGCTGTTGGTGCTGTCGTCCTTGGAGCGCGTGATGAGAGGCTCCACATATTTCTTAAGTGCCTTTGCCTTGGCAAGGGTCGTAGTGATTCTTTTGTGCTTGATCAGCGAGATGGCCATGTTGGCAAGCATGGCACGGCGGTGGTCAGCAGTACG